>JACPZY010000075.1 GCA_016195215.1 Actinomycetota bacterium
CGTTCTCAGTTCCTACGGACGCGTATTCCGCCTCACGGAGAGAATCGCCGGTCGACTTCCCAAGCCCGCACCTGTTATTGAACTTGATGTTACCAACGATGAGGATTTGGCAGCGCTGGCCAGTCGAGTTGGGCAGTTTGTGCCTACTCTTGATGGGGTCGTGCACTCCATTGCCTTCGCACCAGAGGCGGCTTTGGGTGGAAATTTCCTCCATACAACCTGGCCCGATGTGGCAACGGCGGTGCAGGTCTCGGCCTTCTCCCTCAAATCACTGGCGATGGCTGCCAAGCCAATGTTCTCCGGCGGTGCATCAGTTGTGGGATTGGACTTTGATGCCACAGTGGCCTGGCCGAAATATGACTGGATGGGAGTGGCCAAGGCAGCGTTGGAATCTACGACTCGCTATCTCGCCCGCGACCTCGGCCCCGATAATGTCAGGGTGAACCTGGTAGCCGCAGGTCCGCTCCGCACCATTGCCGCCAAATCCATTCCTGGCTTTGAGCAGTTCGAGGCGCTCTGGAATCAGCGGTCGGCTCTGGAATGGGATTTCAACGATCCCGTTCCCGCTGCTAAGGCAACTCTCGTCCTTCTCTCGGACTGGATGCCCAAGACGACGGGGGAGATCATCCACGTCGACGGGGGTGTCCACGCTATTGGCGGCTGATCGCCTTTAGAGCTCACTGGTGCCGCTATCACCAATGGGGGTTGGATTTCTTCCTTTGCGCCCTCTCTAGTACCCTTACGCCCAGACCAGTGGATTGTTCACTGCAAGAGGGGTTTCCGCTCCCACCTTCATCGCTCTGGCGAGAGGGTATGTCGTGGTCCGAATCTGGACCCTTCGCGGGAATTCTCCCTTGTAATGACAATTGGCAGGGATATTTCAACTGACAAGCGAGCAACCAAGAAGGAGTAAGTATCAGCACTGAAGCCCGCATCAACGATCGCATTCGCGTACCGCAAGTTCGTCTCATCGGCCCAACCGCTGAACAAATAGGCGTCGTGGATATCGATACCGCATTGCGAATGGCAGATGAAATCGGTCTCGACCTCGTCGAAATCGCCCCAGATGCCAATCCACCCGTGTGCAAGATCATGGATTTCGGAAAATATAAGTACGAGATCGCACAGAAGGCACGCGAAGCGCGGCAGAACCAGACCCATATCGTGGTCAAAGAGGTTCGGATGCGTCCCAAGATTGAAAGTCACGACTATGAGACCAAGAGATCCCATATCGAGAAGTTCCTTCGCGGTGGCGACAAAGTGAAGATCACTATGCAATTTCGTGGTCGCGAACAGACCAGACCTGAGTTGGGCTACAAACTTTTGCAGAAGCTTGCAGAAGACATTAGCGAATTCGGTTTTGTTGAGTTTGCTCCTAAGCAAGAAGGTCGAAATATGACCATGGTGCTGGGGCCGACAAAGCGAAAGACCGAAGCAGTAGCCGAACAGAAGGCGGCTCGCAAAGCGAAAGCCGAGGCAAAGGCTAAGGCAGAAGCAAGCGAGTAGTTGCTTTTTATGAAGTGGCTTTACAGGAGAACGAACGAGAGGATCGCGATAATGCCTAAGATGAAAACGCACAGTGGCGCCAAGAAGACCTTCCGCGTCACTGGATCTGGGAAGATCATGCACGAGCGAGCTGGCAAACGCCATCTTCTTGAGCGCAAATCTTCGCGACTCACCCGCCGCCTTTCTAAGGATGCAACGGCAAAGCCAACAACAACTTTTACGGCCAAGCGCATGCTTGGCTTGAAGTAAGGAGCGTGAAATAAATGGCAAGAGTTAAGCGTGGCGTACATGCCGCAAAGAAGCGCCGTACAACTCTTGAGCGTGCCAGCGGATACCGCGGTCAGCGTTCACGTCTTTATGCAAAGGCAAAGGAGCAAGTTACTCACTCAATGGTCTATGCGTTCAACGACCGCAAAGACAAGAAGGGTGACTTCCGTCAGTTGTGGATTCAGCGTATCAATGCAGCTAGTCGCGCAAACGGTCTGACCTACAACCGTTTCATCCAAGGATTAAAGGCCGCTGGAGTGGAAGTTGATCGTCGCGTCCTTTCAGAGCTTGCGACTAATGAGCCAGATACATTCAAGACACTAGTTGAAGTTGCTCGCAAGAGTCTTCTCTAATTTATAGCTCATGCTATTCCAGTGATCTATACCAATGATTGAGAGCCTTCATTCGCCGCATATCGCGCGAGTGAAGGCTCTTCTTGGTTCACGGGGCAAGAAGGAACGGAAAGAGTCAGGTCTCTTCCTCGCAGAAGGCATGCAGTTTCTCCGCGAGGCAGCGGTCAAAGGAGCCAGACCACGGATCGAGACTCTCTATCTCACGCCGAGCGCGCGGATAAAGATCGAGGCAGAAGAAATTTCAATTGGGCATATCCGCACTTTCGACGTTAGCGATGAAGTGATGGAGGCGATGGGGGAGACCGTTACTCCTCAAGGCATTATCGGACTCTGTGAGTTACCTTCATTGGAGCTGGAGGATCTTGCCTTTCCTCCAACAGCTAGATACATCTACCTCAATGAGATTCAAGACCCGGGCAACGCCGGAACAATTTTGCGTAGTGCCGATGCCACGGGATTCTCTGGTGTTATAACCTCGCCAAGCAGTGTCGATCTATTCTCGCCGAAAGTTGTTCGAGCGAGTGCGGGCTCACTCTGGCACATTCCAGTCGCCGAACGTGTTGAATTTGAAGGCCTCCTCAAGGTTTGGCCCAATGATTCGATATATGCCCTTGAGGTTCATGCAAAGGATTCACTCCTCGATATTGAAATGGCTAACCCATCACTCTGGATTTTTGGCAATGAAGCCCGTGGCCTTTCGAATTGGAAAGGCCACTCCCGCGTTAAAGAACTCTCAATTCCAATGGCGGGAAATGCCGAGAGTCTTAATTTGGCCGCCGCCGCATCCATTGTCATGTTCTATGTCACGATGATCGCGAAGAAGAGTACGAACTGAAGAAAATGTCCGACGACTTATCAATTTCGAACAGTAGACTCAACGCCATGACTTCGGGGGGCGATCTCAATCGTTGGGTCCAAGACGCGCTCTCCGATATATCGAAAACAGCCAACCTGGAAGAATTGAAAATAGTCCGAATCGCTCATGCGGGGGATAAATCACCCGTTGCCCTTGCCAGCCGTTCGCTAGGCGGTCTGCCGAATGACGAGCGAGCAAATATGGGCAAGCTCATCGGCACGGCTCGAGCACAAATCTCTGATTCACTTGAGAAGCAGAGGGTAATCCTTGAGGCCGAACGAGATGCCCGTCTCCTTCGTGAAGAGGTCGTCGATGTGACTCTTCCATCGGCGAGAGGTCATCAGGGTGGCCTACACCCGATCTCCATTTTGAAAAATGAAATCAGCGATTACTTCATTGCCCAAGGTTACGGAGTGGCAGAAGGACCCGAGTTGGAAGCGGAATGGCTCAACTTCGATGCCCTCAATATGCCGGAGGACCACCCGGCACGGTCAATGCAAGATACTTTCTTTGTTGAACCACTCGCGGCACGGCTGGTTCTGCGCACCCACACGTCACCTGTTCAGATTCGCACCATGCTAGAGAATGATCCGCCAATCTATGTCATCTGCCCTGGTCGCACTTTCCGTGCAGATGAACTCGATGCAACTCACACACCTGTCTTTCATCAAGTTGAAGGACTGGTCGTCGATCGCGGAATCACGATGGCTCATTTAAAAGGCACTCTTGATCTTTTTGCGCGCGAGATGTTTGGAAGCGAAGCACTCACGCGTCTTCGCCCCTCGTTCTTCCCCTTTACCGAACCAAGCGCAGAGGTCGATGTTTTCTTTAATGGGCGTTGGATTGAGTGGGGCGGCTGCGGAATGGTAAACCCAAGAGTGCTAGTTGCTTGCGGGGTAGATGTGAATGAATTCTCTGGGTTCGCTTTTGGAATGGGCCTTGAACGCACTCTGATGGTCCGCCACGGAATATCAGATATGCACGACATCGTCGAAGGTGATATCCGATTCAGTCGTGCATTTGGAGTAGGTATCTAATGCGCGCGCCACTTTCATGGATCCGTGAATTTGCAGATATTCCAGTTTCAACCTCCCCGGAAGAAATTTCAGATGCTCTCGTCCGTGTTGGGTTTGAAGTCGAGGAGATACTTATAACCGGTACTGATATCAGTGGCCCTCTGGTGGTTGGTAGAGTACTTACAATTGAAACGATTACGGAATTCAAAAAGCCAATCCGATGGGTGGAGTTGGACTGTGGCGAGAAGGAATCACGTTTCGTTATCTGTGGCGCCGACAATTTCGTTGATGGAGATCTGGTTGTTGTCGCCCTGCCAGGTGCAGTCCTTCCTGGTGGTTTTGCAATCACCCAACGCGAGACCTACGGCAAAATTAGCAACGGGATGATCTGCTCCTCGCGCGAACTTGGACTAAGCGAAGATCATTCAGGAATTCTTGTATTGCCGCCATTAAGCGGCAAAGCTGGTGAAGACGCTCTCGAACTGCTCCACATTGCCGACGTAGTTTTTGATATCTCCATAAATCCAGATCGTGGATATGCACTTTCGATGAGGGGACTTGCGCGAGAAGTCGCCGCATCACTTAAAGTGACTTACCGAGATCCAGTTGACTCTATTGACCTTTCCGCCTTCCCGATTTCTGATGGGGGTGTCGGCGTATCAATCGATGACCCATCCGGGGCTTCGGTCATTTATATCCGCACGCTTGAGAATTTTGATCCGAGCACGCAATCACCGCTTTGGATGAGACGTCGACTCGAAAAGTGTGGACTGAGAACGATCTCCCTCGCCGTTGACGTCACAAATTACGTGATGATGGAACTTGGACAGCCACTGCATGCATTCGATCGAGAGAAAATCAATGGCAGGTTGCATATTCGACGGGCCGGTTCTCCAATCTCTTTCACCACGCTGGACGGGCAAGAGAGAATGTTGGCGGCTGAGGATCTCCTTGTGGCAGATGATCTCCATCCACTCGCACTTGCAGGCACGATGGGCGGACTTGACTCCGAAGTCACGCTCTCAACGAGATCACTTGCAATTGAGGCCGCTCGTTTCGATCCGATTTCGATCGCAAAGAATTCGCGAACACATCGGATCTCTTCAGAGGCATCTCGCCGTCTTGAACGCGCGGTCGATCCGTCGTTGGCGCAATTTGCCTCGGCTCGCGCTGCGCAGTTGCTCATATCATTGGGGGGTGCAGATCATGTCGGATCACAGAAAGACGGAGAGCCGCGCTATAGCCCAATTGTCGATTTTGATCCCAACTTTGTTTCTCAACTGACGGGAGCAGATATCTCGCTACCAACGGTAGAGGA
>JACPZY010000076.1 GCA_016195215.1 Actinomycetota bacterium
GCGGAGTAGCCAATTGAGAGAAATACAGGCAAGTCGCGGCTCTTGGCTTCTGCAAATGCCTCATCAGACCATTCCCACCAGTGAACGGGGTTAGTGGCATGCTGCTGCAAGTACGGACTCGTAGCTTGACCCAAACGATTATTCATCGGTTCGGATCCACTTCATGTGTAGTCACAGAGCAACCCTACCGATATTCGATAAATCAGGAATTAACCTTTACTTTCTTACCAGCCTCAGTACTAGCCTTGGGAGATGATTGAGATTGAGAGTTTCACAACTCCGTCTCCAAAGAGTGCATTTTTCGCGGAGTTGAGAGACCTTCTATTTACCTCTTTCGAAAGCAATTTCACCGAAGAAGACTGGGAACACGGTCTGGGCGGAACTCACATTTGCCTCCGAAAATCTGGAAAACTCATTTCACATGCAGCAGTTATGCCTCGGCGTCTCTATATTGAAGATCAAGTAGTGAACAGCGCATATCTCGAAAACGTAGCAACCCGACCAGATCACCAACATCAGGGCTTTGGTTCAAAACTTTTGCAAGTGTCGAGTGATCTCATCTTCAATCAATTTGAACTGGGCGCTCTATCGTCTTCAAAGAAGGCCCTCTACCGCAATTTTGGGTGGCAAGATTGGAAAGGTCCATCATTTGTAATTCACGATGGACATTGGATACGAAGCGCATCTGAGGACTGTGGCATCATGGTTCTTAAGACCAGAGCGGATATCTCCTGGAATTCTAGTTCACGAATCGCTTGTGAAGATCGTTCGGGAGATGCTTGGTAATCACGCTCATGATGAATGTGCCCACCGGAGCATTTTTAATAAGACTGAAGACGTTGCTCTGACCTCTCGTTAGGATCGTTGCACGAAACACCGACGGTATTCCGCCCGACTTGTGCTTCATGGATTTCTTCGAAACGCTAAAGTAGGTCAGAAGTTAGCGAAATCCGTGATCAATCAATTTCGATTTATCTCGACGACGGCGCTAACTAATAGAATTAACGACAGAAGCGCTCCGCCAACCCAGACTGTTCGAACTTCCTTTTTGGAATCTCTGGCATTTATGAGCCAATCGAACTCCGTCTGAGCTTCAACCATACTCGCAGGAATTGGTGCGCTCTCTGAATGAACGCTCTTCCACCCTTCGGTTAGATTTCCAAAGCGCCTGCTGGCTGCATCAAGGGTTCTTATTTCCGCGTTAAGGAAAATGACTCGGCCTACGGCTATTGCCGTCAGGATGCCGATAACAATGGCCGCTGCAGTCATACTGCTGACCACCCACCGTCAACCGGAAGAATAGCGCCGCTGATATCGCTAGCAGCATCTGAGGCAAGAAATACAATTGCCGCTGCAACCTCTTCCGCTTGAGCCATTCGACCAACATTGGACATGTAACCACCAATGATTTTGGGACCTTCGGAACCTTCAACGGGTGTTACCTGAATATTTGTAAGTGTCCCTCCAGGCGCTATCGCGTTGACACGGATTCCGCGATTGCGATACATGACTGCATCAGATTTAGTAAGTCCAATGACACCGTGCTTCGAGACCGTATATGCCGTGCCAGCAGCACTTCCACGTAATCCAGCTTCCGAAGCTGTGTTAACTATCGCGCCCTTGCCCGTCTCCAACATATGCTTCAAAGCGGCTCGCGACATCATGAATGGAGCGGTCAAATTAATTCGGATAACTCGGTCCCACACAGCTGTCGTGGTTTCATCATTCCCGCCCATGTCGTCCATGATTCCCGCATTGTTTACCAGCACATCAAGACCGCCATGAGTTGCGATCGCAGTGTTAAAAACCTTATCGACGACGGCTTGGTCACTTAAGTCACCAATGACCACGACTGCGCTGCCTCCAAAGGCCTGAATTTCACCAAGGACCGCGTTGGCGCTTTTCTCGTTGAGATCTGCGATGAGTACTTTCCCACCCTGCCGGGCAAACTGGATTGCGGCGGCACGTCCGATCCCGGAACCTGCTCCTGTGACAATAATACTTTTGCCCTTGAAGTCTTCGCTCATGTTTATCTCTGCCTCAATTTCTCGGCAATTGTCTATTCGATTCACCGAAATGGGAGCGCAGCGTCTCTGCGATCCATCGCCCCCAGACTACTCCGCGAGAAATTCATAGGCGAGTGCAATCCCTCACAAGAAAACAGATAGTGCTTTAATTACATAAAATTGCGCGATTAGAAACGGCGGCCAAGAACGAACCGTTGAATGGCAATGACTGCTGCTCCGCGACACCATTCCGTGTTATCCCCCGGGGTCTTTACCAATTCGATCTTACGTGCCCGTGGATCGCGGTCTGCTCGTATACCCTCTTCAATCGCATCTGCCGCAACATCGACTAAACGAACACCTTCTCCTCCTAAAATAATTCGTTCGGGAGCCGTAAGGTTCGCAATTGCCGCAATCATTCTCCCAAGACCACGTCCCGCATCATCTACAATTCGTCGCGCCGCGGGCTCGCCCTTAATGGCCAGATTAAGAGCTTCTTCGTAATCGACTTCTCGATTTAATACGAGCGATACTGCCTGGCAGATCGCGGATTGCGTGAGAACACTGCGTGCGCACCCGCGATGTCCAGATGGGCAGAGAGGTCCGAATGGATCTATTGGCCAATGACCGACGAGACCGATGCCCGAATCTGTATCGATAACGATCTCATCGTGAGCTACAAGTCCATATCCAATGCCAACTCCCAAGGTGAGAGTCGCGAAACGATCGAAACCGCGACCTGCTCCAAACCAGTGTTCGAGTTCCGTGAATGCAATTAAGTCATTTTCAATAACTGTCGGTATGCCTGTTAAAGATTCAAGGATTGAGCCAAGTGCCACGTCCGACCAGCCAAGAAAGGGAGCGTTTGCGACGATTGTGTGATCGACGACAAGACCGCCAATACCCACCCCCATCGCGGTCACTGACGGAACATGTCCAGCCAGTTCTTCGGCGAGTAGACCTATCTCCTTGGAAACCACCTCAGGGTCGCGGGAGGAAAGTTTTTTTGAAGAGGAAGCGTAGACATTTGCCCGAAGATCCGTGACCACAGCAACAATCTCATCACCAGTTAGTTTCATGCCAATAAAATGTTGTGAATCAACCACAACATCTAAAGGGCGTGAGGGCCGCCCTGCCCGCCCTTCAGCTCTCTCTTCACCTTCGATAAGTAATCCCGTCTCGATGAGTGGCGTACTTAAGCGCGTGAGTGAGCCTTGAGATAAGTTCAAGCGTTTGGCAATTTCACTACGGGAAATGGGGCCGTTGATGAGCACTTCAAGCGCTACCGATTGCGCAGCCCCGGAATTCGGGGTCCAAGGAGGCGTGGCTATACGTAGATGCTCTCCTCGTCGATCATCCATAGAC
>JACPZY010000071.1 GCA_016195215.1 Actinomycetota bacterium
ATTTTCTGGCAAGCATCCCTCGCCTCGTATTATCGCTGCGCAATTAGGAAATGAAGCGGGTTTAGTTGGGGTTGCAGATTTGGCCCGTCTTTAGTTGTCAGACTCCTCCGTTTTAAAGGATTGCTCCGTCATCATCACCATGACTTTCCTGCTGTTGGTAGAAGAAATAGATCAGACCGCCAAGAAATGCAAGGATCCCAGGCCAAGGCTCTATTCCGAATGGATCAAATCCTGTGAACGCGGCAATGAGCGCATATATGGGCCCAAGAATCATGGCAATAATCGAGTTCCTTATTGCCGGATCGTGAATTGGTTCGAGTGCTGGATCGGGTATCTCGAAATGATCTTCCGGATCTAGGTTGTCGAGCGAGTCGAGATAATTGGACGGAGAAGATTGATCCAAGGAGAGACCAGCAACAATAGATGCAAATTCCGCATCAACAAGTTCGGAGTCATCGTCGGAGGAGATATTGGTGAGCCAGATTCCATTTGTGACTTCATTAATGAATACCGAGGATTCATCCAAGATTGTGGCAAGGTCATTCGATGAGTTTTCAAGAATCACCTCCCTGATAAATGCGGAAGAAATATTCTTTGAAATAGTGATCGCACTTTCTGAATAATTGATTCTTTCTTTAGTTGAGTAGAGTAGAACTATGGGTTGGTCCACGAGAAGTAGACCTTGGTCCACAGTTTTCCAAATCTTACGTACCTGAAAATGATTATTGGGGAGCGTTGGTTCAACAAGAATGAGTCCATCAATTTCATCGCCATGAATTTGGGCCAGTCGTAGGGCGATAGTACTTGCCGCATCTAGACCGGCGATGAAGACGATTGAGCATTTCTTCATTAATTGGGAAAGTGCGTCATTTGCAATGTCGAGCCACTTCTTCCATTGATCAAAGTTCAGCTCCTTCCAGTCGTGGGAAATTTCGTTGAGCAGCGGCACTTCAACGCTCACTCCTAAGCCATTGAGGGTTTTAGCCCATGTGATCGCAAGTTCCCGGGAATTTGGCGTCCCGTTAAGGATTAGAATGCCCACTTCGCGACTGTTCAACTCCAAGTGCTCTCCCATTGGGTCCTTTCTCACTTTCCCATAGTGTCATAGGGGGCTCAGACCCACTAAATTGGTGACCTGGAAATGTACAGCCGGAATGTGCACCAAAGAGAATGGAAAGGGGTTCAGGTGGTCAATCTGCCCTACGGACTCTTACGCGCTTTTCTCACACCCTTCCTCATGCTTCTCTTTAGGCCAAAGGTGACAGGTCTTCGCAATGTCCCAGTCAACGGACCGGTCATTATGGCTTCCAACCACCTCTCCTTTAGCGACTCGGTATTCATGCCCTTGGTCGTTCCCCGCAAGGTGACATTTTTGGCAAAGAGCGAGTACTTCACATCTCCGGGACCTAAAGGGCTTCTAAAAAAATTGACTTTCATTGCTCTTGGTCAAGTTCCTGTCGATCGTTCGGGAGGACGTCGGAGCGAGGCTGCGCTCATCACGGGACTCGAACTTCTATCACAAGGCAAGTGTCTGGGAATTTATCCAGAAGGAACTCGTTCGCCGGATGGACGCCTCTACAAAGGACGGACCGGAATTGTCCGACTGGCTCTCGAATCGGGAGCGCCGGTCGTACCTGTGGCAATGTTTAATACTGAGAAGATTCAACCAACGGGAAAGGTGATTCCAAAAATCATGCGGGTAAAGATGATTTTTGGCGAGCCTATCTTCTACACGGGTGATCCGACGGATTTGAAGTTGCTCCGCGATCTCACAGACAATTTAATGCGAAGAATCCAAGAGATATCAGGTCAAGAGTATGTGGATATTTTCGCCACTCGGCGCAAAGCTGAGATTGAAGATGAGGATTAATCCTCGAGAGCGAGTCGCTCCACCAGGTAGTTGCATGTGGTGCAGGTGGGTCCGGATTCTGGGAGCGGACCTTCAAGGACTTTAATGAAATCCGTTATAACTAGATTGAATTTCTCATAATTGCGCGGCACTGGCACATACTTCTGAGAAACTCCGAAGGCATACGATTGAGCATCAGCGCCGAGTACCTTGTTGGGATTCCAGACGAGTAGCCCCATGGTCGCCACAGAGACTGCTTTTCCTGCTGCCGGTCTCTCCATTGCATATGCGTACGCTTCAAGTTGAGGGGAGTAGAACTCACCTGAGTCTCTTGCGCTATCTGAAACCTTGCAATCAATTAGAGCAACCGTGCCATCCTCATTCTCGGCAACGAGATCGTATTTTCCGAGAATTCTCCAACGAGACTCTTCCCCATCCACGAGTAAGGGTTTGCTCTTCACCCATTCCGCTAATTTTGTGACTCTTCCCGGACGTAGTGAAGGATCAATCTCCACCGTTGCAACCCCTCGAAATGTTCTCTCTTGAAGAGATGAGAATGTACCGACCAGGGGAAAGGCCCCAGGCATCGTTACTTTATGCCAGTACTTGATCCAGAGGCAGCGTTTACATGTGGAGAGACCAAAGGTGAGGTCGGAAGGGGAGATGTTCTCCCGTGCAGGAATCGCAGGTTTTTTCATGAGGATATTCTGCCTAATTGCGGTGACAAATATCTTCTATCAACCAATTCGATAGGACCACATGGCCAGGAGAAGGACTGGCACGGCGGCAAGGGCGCAGAGCCAGCCGAAACTAAGCAGAGCGATAGTAATGCCCGCCATGCCTCCGCCAATTGCTCCCGTTAAATTCATGACGAAATCGGATGCGCCTTGAGACGATGCGGCTATTCGATCCTCCACTGACTCTGAGAGGAGAGCCGAACCTGCAATAAGAGTGCACGACCAGCCAACGCCCAGGAGGAAGAGTCCAATACCAAGTGTGATGGTGCTATCTCCCGCGGATTTTCCGGCAATAAGGGCAGCTAGAAGTAAGATCGCCAATCCGATTTGAATCACCCGCTTTCGACCAACCTTGTCACTTAGGTACCCAACGACTGGGGAGAGGAGATACATCCCCGCGA
>JACPZY010000072.1 GCA_016195215.1 Actinomycetota bacterium
CGCTTGAAAATGGATACGCTTACTTAGTAGATGCCTTTACTCATGATGCAGTTCGCTCCATGCATGTGCTCCATGGAGATGCCCTCGGTGTCGCTGCACAAGTACTAATTTCGAATATGACGGTACTTGATGGAATTGCGCGAGAAGTCTCTGCGCATGCTAGAACACTTATGAATAATTTCTGGCCAGGAATGCTCTCATTTATGCTCCGTCCTCATCAAGGCCTCTCTTGGGATCTCGGAGACGGAAAGAGACTGGATCAGATTTGCGTACGAGTGCCGAATGCAGAATTTGTTCTTGCACTTCTTCGAAAGAGCGGACCTCTCGCCGTTGTGAGTGCGGCAGATTCCGGTAAGGCGCCGATTTTGGATGCAAGTCTCATCAGCACATCAGCTCCAATTCTGGCTGGGATTTTTGATGGTGGTGAACTCGTATCCTCGATCCGATCAACGATTGTGTCAGATACCGAGACTCCTCCTACTCTCGTGCGAGATGGAGCAGTCTCCCTTGAAGCACTTAGGGAGTACGTTCCGGACATGGAGTACGAAAGTTCGGGAAATTGAAAAGTACGCAATAGGCTACGACCTATGTCTGATACTCCTTTTTATGGCCCCGATTTCGACCTGCTCTCCGAACAGGACCCTGACATTGCTTCAATTCTTCTCTCAGAATTGCATCGACAGCAGACCGATTTGCAGCTCATCGCGAGTGAGAATTTTACTTCGCGCGCAGTTCTGGCGGCTCTCGGCTCGACACTTTCCAATAAATATGCTGAGGGGTATCCAGGCAAGAGGTATTACGGCGGATGTGAAGAGGTAGACAAAGCCGAAGTATTGGCAATCGAACGAGCAAAATCCCTCTTCGGTGCAGAGCATGCAAATGTGCAACCCCATTCAGGGGCAAGTGCCAATATCGCTGTTTATGCGGCTTTTGCCAAACCTGGAGAGACGATTCTTGCGATGTCTCTTCCGCACGGAGGTCATCTCACTCACGGGTCAAAGGTCAATTTTTCGGGTAAGTGGTTCAATGTTGTTTCGTACGGCGTTCGTGCAGATACCGAGTTGATTGACTATGACGAATTACGCGATTTGGCGATCAAGAATCAGCCGAAAATGATCTGTACTGGAGCAACCGCTTATCCAAGTCTGATCGATTTTGAAACAGTACGGAACATCTGTGATGAGGTTGGTGCAATCATGTGGGTTGATGCCGCCCACTTCATTGGGTTGGTAGCAGGCAAGGCGATTCCTTCTCCAGTCCCGTATGCAGATGTGGTTTCTTTTACTACGCATAAGGTTCTTCGAGGACCGCGCGGTGGGATGATTCTTGCCAAGGCGGAACACGGCGCTGCCATTGATAAGGCAGTTTTCCCGGGAATGCAGGGCGGGCCGATCATGTCTGCAGTAGCGGGAAAGGCAATCGCACTCAGGGAGTGCGCACAGCCTGCCTATCAAGTGTATGCAAAGAATGTGATTTCCAACGCTCAGGTGCTGGCAAAGTCATTGGAAGAAGAAGGTATGAGAGCGGTATCAGGTGGAACGCAGACTCATCTTGCGCTTATCGATATTCGAAGTACTGATGTCACCGGAAAAGTTGCAGATCAACGCACTGGATTAGCGGGAATTGTACTTAATAAGAACGCAATTCCATTTGACCCTCAATCACCGGCAGTAACGAGCGGTATTCGCGTTGGTTCCGCGGCTACCACAACTCAAGGTATGGGGCCAGTCGAAATGAAAACTATTGCCTCACTGATTGCTCGCGCGATTGCAAGTGAGGACGAGAAAGTTCTCGCCCAGATCCGTACTGAAGTTCACCAACTCACTTCGCGCTTTCCGATTTACTCAGCTTAGTTAGGTTGGTACTGAGGAGACCATGCGCGTCTATCTGATTACCGCCTTTCTAGCAGCTGCAATCTGCTATCTGGTCACGCCGTTTGTGAAGAGAGTGGCTGAGCATTTCGGGGTAGTTGCTCAGATACGTTCGCGCGATGTACATACCCTTCCGACGGCTCGATGGGGCGGCGTAGCGATGTGGATCTCAATGGTCGTGACTTTTCTTATTGCTCGTCACCTAACCTTGGTTGACAGAGCATTTGGCCAAGAACTGCAGGGCGTCTTTCTCGCATCCACTTTCGTCATCATCTTGGGTATGGCAGATGACAGATATCAATTGGATGCAATCACCAAGCTCGCCGGTCAAGCTCTAGCAGCTGGCATTCTGCTCTTATACGGAATTCAAATCCTCTGGTTACCAATAAACGGCGTCACGACGCTTCCACCGAGTATCGGCCAAGCAGTGACCGTACTGATTGTCGTGGTCATCATAAACGCCGTGAATTTCGTGGATGGACTTGATGGGCTTGCAGCAGGGATCGTGGCCATAGCTGGTGCTTCGTTCTTTGCATTTGCCTATTTATTGGCAGTGGTCAATGGATTTAGTCGAGCCGGATCTCCGTCGCTGATAACTGCACTTATTGTCGGCGTCTGCATCGGATTCCTTCCACATAATTCGCATCCGGCAAAAATCTTTATGGGCGATTCAGGGTCAATGTTCCTGGGGCTTCTCCTTGCCGCCGCCGCCATCACTCTCACGGGCCAAGTTGATGCAAACGCAATTGCGGCTGAAGAGAAAGGGCCAACTCTGCTTCCTTTACTGCTTCCTTTCGCCATTTTGGCAATCCCATTGATGGATTTGATCCTGGCTATTTTTCGTCGCGCCTTTTCGGGACGATCACCTTTTGCTCCGGATAAAGAACATTTGCATCATCGTTTAATGGTTGCCGGGAATTCCCAGCAGCGAAGTGTCCTGATTATGTATTTTTGGACGGCGGCAGTGGCGGTTCCAACTACCCTCCTTGCTTTCTTGCCCCTGTGGGTTGGAATTGTGACTGCGATTGTTCTGGTTGGAATCAGTTTGGCAATATCTCAGCGTTGGTTTGAACGTGGTAAGCGGCGAGAGAAAGTTAATCCCGCGGGATGAATAAAGTGAAATTAGGCGGCTCAAGTGATGAAGCCAATTTAATTCGTGGCGCACTTATTCCAACTTTTGCAGTAGGGATTGTAGGAATTATCCTGACTACGATACTTCGCGGAAGAGCTGGATTATTCGGAGCCCTCCTTGCTCAACTCGTTGTTGTGATCTACTTCACTGTGCACATCATGGTCTCTTCCATTTCCAGGAAATTAGACCCGATGACGACTTTCGCGCTGGCGATGTTCTCTTATTTTGCCAAAATTGCTCTCCTAGGGCTTTTTCTCTGGACCCTCACCCGATTCACTTCTCGTACGACAATCGACCGCACAAGTTTTGGTCTAGTTTCCATCGCCCTCACAATGGCCTGGCTCGGGGGAGAGATACGAAGTTTCTTAAAGCTTCAGATACATCTACCATTGCCACGGAATCAACAAACTGCCCAGGAAAGTTCCCAGGAAAGTCAGGAGAGCGCGTGAAGAGAGACGAGGGTGCTGCCTGGTCAATCTTCGGCTATCTCCTCTCAGGACTCCTCTTCTGGGGAGGCGCCGGTTACTTTCTGGACCGTTGGCTCAATACCCGGTATTTCCTTCTTGGCGGGCTACTTCTTGGAGCCGGTGCGGCGATTTACCTCATCTGGCTCAGGTTTGGGAGGGAGTGAGAGGGCGGCTTAGCCGATTTCACAGGTACGAACATTTGCCAATAAGGTTGCCCCGCTGGCGGAATCTTCCCAAAGTTAGCAACCTTTGAACTATAGATATATAAGGAGTGTGCGTGCGCACGTTGCACTTGTTGAGCACTGAGGGTGGCGGCTTTGTCCCACCGAGCACTAAGGACTTCAACTACCCACCGATTTTTGGGAATAGCGCGTACGCCACTAAGCCAATTTTCTTGGTTATTTTATCTATCATTCTCATTTCTATCTTCTTCATTATGGCTTCGCGAAAAGCTGCAGTTGTGCCATCAAGATTGCAATTTGCCGGCGAGAGTATTTATGCCTTCATCCGTAACGATGTAGCACGGGAGAACATCGGGCACGAGTTCATGCGATTTGTGCCTTACTTGTTCACTCTCTTCAGTTTCGTATTAGCAAATAATATTTTTGGAATCGTGCCGTTGCTTCAATTCCCCGCGATGTCTCGCGTGAGCTTTCCCTATGTACTTGCCCTCTTCACTTTTATTGTTTTCCACTCTGTAGGAATTCGTAAGCAAGGTATCCGCAAGTATCTCAAAGACATCATGTTTATGCCTGGTGTTCCAAAAGCGGCATACATACTTCTCACTCCATTGGAATTGGCGACCTTTTTCATTGTCCGCCCACTCACGCTTTCACTCCGTCTTTTTGCCAATATGTTCGCCGGGCACTTGCTCCTTCTCGTTTTTATCTTGGGTGGGGATCACCTTCTCAAGGGGGTCATTGGTTTGAAGTTGATCAGTCCATTCGCTTTTGCATTCGGCATTGGGTTGACGTTCTTCGAATTTCTGGTCCAGGTACTGCAGGCGTATATTTTCACTCTGCTTACCGCACTTTATATCGCTGGCGCATTAGCCGACGAGCACTAAAAATATCCCATCAAGCAATTCGCTTGATTACTTGCTAGAAAGGTAAGAAAAATGACAGGCACACTCAACCTGGTCGGTTATGGCCTCTCTGCAATCGGACCTGCGATTGCTACCGGCATGATCTTCGCTGCTTACATCAGTGGCGTTGCACGTCAGCCAGAAGCACGCAGCGTTCTACAGCCAATCGCCTTCCTTGGATTCGCGCTTGCTGAAGCACTTGCGCTCTTCGGTCTCGTTCTAGCATTCGTTCTCTAATTTTGCGAAGAACGATGCACTCAATAAATCTGGCGGCCGAGAAGTTAAACCCTCTTGTCCCGCAGACCGCAGAGTTGATTGTCGGCGTTATCGCCTTCACTCTTCTCTTTCTAGTTATGCGCTCCAAAGTCGTGCCAATGTTCGAGAAGGCATTTGCCGCGCGCACTACGGCGATTCAAGGTGGAATAGAGAAGGCCGAGAAGGCGCAGGTTGAGGCTGAACGCGCTCTGCGCCAGTACACCGAGCAGCTATCAAAGGCTCGTGACGAGGCTCAATCGCTCCGCGAGGATGCCCGCGCACAGGGTGTTGCGATCATTGAAGAACTGCGAACAAAAGCGCAGGAGGAAGCGGCACGTATCACTGCTTCGGCACACGCTTCCATCGAAGCTGAGCGGCAGCAGGCCATCACCTCACTTCGCCATGAAGTCGGTGCACTTGCGGTGGAGTTAGCATCCAAAATTGTTGGTGAATCCCTTGATGACCAGGCGAGAGCCTCGCGCGTTGTTGATCGCTTCCTCGATGATCTAGAAACTTCTAACAATCCAACGACTTCGAACTCCAATTAAGTCCACCTCGGAAAGCTAGGTAAATGAGAGCACATTTTGGCGGGAGTAGTAGAGAATCCTTAAAGGTTTCTCGCTCGGCACTAGATGCTGCTGTACATGGGGCTACTCCGGAATTAGCATCCCATCTATGTACCGAACTCTTCTTCGCTGCTCAAATTCTCGCTGGTTCTGTTGGTCTTCGTCGTGCAATTACAGATCCATCGCGCGATTCCACCGCTAAAGCCTCTCTGGTTTCTGAGATTTTCGGAAAGTCTCTGGATGCAAAAGCTCTCGGAATTCTTAGCACAATTTCCTCGCTCCGCTGGTCTTCTTCCGGAGATCTCGTGCAGGTTATCGAACAACTTGCTATCGAAGCCGAAGCATCGGCTGCGAATATGGCCGATGAATTAGATCGAGTTGAAGACGAATTTTTTGCGACATCTCAGACAATTTCGTCATCTTTCGAACTTCGTAAAGCACTCATAGCCTCAGATGCGGTCGAAGCCAAAAGTGCACTGATCCTTGATCTTCTGGGCAAGAGCGCCTCTGCCTCCACCGTCAAATTGGTGACTCACCTCGTCAATAATTTACGGGGAAGAAGCATCGAGGCTGCATTTGAGGATTATCTCTTTGCGTTGGCGGCAAGACGGAATCGCGTCATTGCCCATGTACGAGTCGCCACACCACTCACAGATATACAGCACGATCGTTTAGCGGCGCTCCTTACCGTTCAAGTAGGGCAACCGGTACGAGTAAATCTGGAAGTCGACTCGACCATTCTTGGGGGAGTAAGTGTGAAGTTTGGCGATGAAATCGTTGATGGAACGATCAGTAACCGACTGGCGGACGCAGGACGAGCAATCGTCGGTGCGCACGCATAACGGAATTATTTAACCAGAAGATCAATAAGGGAGAAGAAGATGGCCGAACTGCAGATCCGACCCGAAGAAATTCGCGATGCACTTGCGAATTTCGTTAAGTCGTACGATCCAGGAGTAGCTGCGCGTGACGAGGTTGGGATAGTCACACAGGCAGGCGATGGAATTGCCCGTATTGAAGGTCTTCCTTCAACGATGGCCAACGAACTTCTCCAGTTCGAAAATGGAACATTAGGTCTTGCACTCAACCTCGATGTCCGTGAAATCGGTGTTGTAATTCTCGGTGATTACTCTGGAATTGAAGAAGGAACATCGGTCCGTCGCACTGGCGAGATTCTCTCCGTTCCTGTGGGAGACGCGTTCCTCGGCCGCGTTGTCGACCCACTGGGTCGTCCCATTGATGGCAAAGGTGAAATCAAGGCTGATGCTCGACGTGCTCTTGAATTGCAGGCACCTTCGGTAGTTCACCGCCAACCAGTAAAGGAGCCTTTGGCCACTGGGATTAAGGCAATTGATGCGATGACTGCTATTGGCCGCGGGCAGCGTCAGTTGATTATTGGCGACCGTCAGACTGGTAAGACTGCGGTCGCGGTCGACACAATCATCAACCAACTTGAGAATTGGAAGAGCGGAGATCCAAAGAAGCAGGTTAAGTGCATCTACGTTGCAATTGGTCAGAAGGGTTCGACTTTTGCATCTGTAAAGGCCTCCTTGGAGGAAGCCGGAGCAATGGAGTACACCACAATCGTTGCGTCCCCTGCATCAGATCCTGCCGGGTTCAAATACCTCGCTCCTTACACTGGTTCTTCAATTGGCCAGCACTGGATGTATGCCGGTCAGCACGTCCTTATTGTTTTTGATGATCTATCAAAGCAAGCAGAGGCTTACCGCTCGGTCTCGCTCTTGCTCCGTCGTCCACCAGGGCGCGAGGCTTACCCAGGTGATGTTTTCTACTTACATTCCCGTCTTCTTGAGCGGTGCGCAAAACTCTCTGATGAACTCGGCGGCGGCTCTATGACCGGTCTGCCAATCATTGAAACAAAGGGAAATGACGTTTCTGCCTTCATCCCTACCAACGTCATTTCGATTACCGACGGCCAGTGTTTCTTGGAGACCGACCTCTTCAATGCAGGTGTTCGTCCCGCCATTAACGTAGGTGTTTCGGTATCTCGTGTTGGCGGTTCGGCGCAGACAAAGGCGATGAAGAAGATCGCCGGACGCTTGCGCCTTGACCTGGCCCAGTTCCGTGAACTTGAGGCATTCGCGGCCTTTGGTTCCGACCTCGATGCCGCATCCAAGGCGCAACTCGAACGCGGTGCGCGGATGGTTGAACTGTTGAAGCAAGGTCAGTACTCGCCTTACTCTCTGGAGAAGCAGATTGTTTCGATCTGGGCAGGTACGTCAGGTCAACTCGACGACGTTGCCGTGGTAGATATCCGTCGCTTTGAGAGTGAATTGCTGGAATTTATCGCACTCGAGCGTAAATCAATCTTTGAAGTAATTTCCGAGACCAAGGAGCTTAAGGATGACACTGTCGCCGCTCTTGAAGAAGCAGTGACAATCTTTAAGTCTCGCTTCACCTCCTCGGTTGCGAAGGCGATTAATGAAGCACCTGTTGCTCCTCTAGAAGGCGAAGCGAGCGAGCAAGTGACGAAGTACGTTCCACCGGCGGTGAAGAAGTAAACAATGGGTGCCCAACTACGCGTTTATCGCCGACGGATGCGTTCCGTCAAGGCGACTAAAAAGATTACGAAGGCCATGGAGTTGATTTCGGCCTCTCGTATTGTTAAGGCGCAGCAAAAAGTCTGGGCGTCCACTCCGTATGCAAACGAACTAACGCGCGCGGTATCTGCTTTGGCTACTTATTCGTCCACTGACCATCCTTTGACCACGGCGGAAGAGGATCCACAGCGCGCGGCGGTTCTGATTATCTCCGCTGACCGTGGAATGGCTGGCGCGTACTCCAATAACGCGATCAAGGAAGGGGAGCAACTAGCGACCCTTCTTCGTGAGCGTGGCTTACAAGTTCGTCCGTATCTAGTTGGGCGAAAGGCAGTCAACTACTACAAGTTCCGCAACCGTGACGTTGCTGGCACGTGGACTGGATTCTCCGATAGCCCAACTTATGAAGATGCAAAAGAAGTTGCCGACGCTCTTATTAAAGCCTTCTTAGCCGATGCTTCGAGTGAAGATTTTGGCATTGATGAGATCCACATTATTTATACTGAATTTCAATCAATGATGACCCAGAACCCCCTGGCAAAGCGGATGCTGCCCCTTGAAGTTGTTGAGACGGACGCACCAATACCAACTGGCCTGCTTCCAATGTATGAGTTTGAACCGGATGCAAACAGAGTCCTTGATGCACTACTGCCCCGCTATATCGCGGCTCGAATCTTCAACGCGATGCTGCAATCGGCGGCTTCGGAGCATGCTGCTCGCCGTCGTGCGATGAAGTCAGCAACTGACAATGCTGATGATTTAATCAAGTCGCTCACCCGACTTGCGAATGCGGCCCGTCAGGCCGAAATTACCCAGGAAATCAGTGAAATTGTTGGCGGCGCAGACGCGCTCGCCTCGGCTAGTGCAGGGAGTGAATGATGTCGACAGTAACCGGTAAAGGTCGAGTAGCGCGTGTTATTGGACCGGTGGTGGATATTGAATTCCCCCAGCACATCGGAGACAACCTTGTGCGTGCGATCTCGATGCAGCCAACCGATGGACTAGTCCGTGGAGCCGAGGTAAGCGACACTGGCTCGGCTATCACTGTTCCTGTCGGTGATATTACGAAAGGTCACGTCTTTAACACCCTTGGCGAATCACTAGATGTTCCAACTTCTTCTCTTGACATTAAGGAGCGCTGGTCAATTCACCGCAATCCGCCGCCATTTGACCAACTTGAATCTAAGACTGAGATGTTCGAGACCGGTATCAAAGTTATTGACCTTCTCACACCATATGTAAAAGGTGGAAAGATCGGTCTTTTTGGTGGCGCCGGTGTAGGTAAGACCGTTCTTATCCAAGAGATGATTTATCGCGTGGCTGAAAACTTCGGTGGTGTATCTGTATTCGCTGGCGTTGGCGAGCGTACCCGCGAAGGAAACGACCTTTTCTTGGAAATGAAAGAAACTGGCGTTATTAATAAAACCGCCCTGGTTTTTGGTCAGATGGATGAGCCACCAGGGACCCGTCTCCGTGTTGCCCTTTCTGCGCTAACTATGGCTGAGTACTTCCGCGATGTGCAGAAGCAGGATGTTCTCCTCTTCATCGACAATATCTTCCGTTTTACCCAGGCAGGTTCTGAAGTATCAACCCTTCTTGGTCGTATGCCATCTGCTGTTGGATACCAGCCGACATTGGCAGACGAGATGGGTCAACTACAGGAGCGCATCACTTCCACTCGTGGTCACTCAATCACCTCCATGCAGGCTATTTACGTACCAGCAGATGACATCACTGACCCTGCCCCACACACGACCTTCGCTCACTTGGATGCAACAACTGTTCTATCGCGTCCAATTTCTGAATTGGGAATCTACCCTGCGGTGGATCCACTCGACTCAACTTCGCGCATCTTGGATCCACGCTACATCGGCGAGCACCACTTCCGCGTTGCCAACCGTACCAAGCAGATTCTGCAGCGCTACAAGGACTTGCAGGACATCATTGCAATTCTTGGTATCGATGAACTCTCCGAAGAGGACCGAATTCTCGTAGGGCGTGCCCGTCGTATCCAGCGCTTCCTTTCCCAGAACACTTTCGTCGCAAGAGCCTTCACAGGTTTGGACGGTTCGTTTGTGCCAGTTTCAGAAACAATCGAAGCTTTCGAAGCTCTGGCTGACGGAAGGTATGATCACGTTCCAGAACAAGCATTCTTCATGTGCGGTAATCTCGACGATGTCGAGCGTCGCGCCGCAGAACTGGCTAAGGGTTAATTAATCATGGCTGAGGGTGGCGCACTACTCGGAGTAGAACTCGTTACTCCAGAAGCGAGAGTATGGTCCGGGCAGGCCAAGATGGTCTCTGCCCGTACCGTCGAAGGTGATCTGGGAGTTCTTCCGGGACACGCCCCGCTCTTTGGAGTCTTAGTTGATGGGAAAGTGAGTATCAAAGATATCGATGGCACCGTGACCGAATTTGAAGTTCACGGTGGGTTTCTCTCGGTTTCTAATAACCGTGTTTCAATCCTGACTGAGAGCGCTAACTAGCGCGAATCTTTACAACGAACGTCAAATCCGCGAGGTATTCTCTGGAGGCTTTGGGAACTCTAAGTAGTGAGTTCGAATCCCTTCGGGCGCACATACGTATTATTAAGAGCCGGTTTCCGCAAGAGTGGTGACTCTGACCTTTACCTAGGTCGATCTAGTCGATGCAACTGAACAGATTTGAAGGTTAATTTCCACGAGTTCCGCCAAAACGAGAAATCTCCATCGGATTGCTGAGAATGCGAATTAAGTACCACCAAACTAAATCTGGGAGTTTGTTATCTAATTCAGCCGTGTGGTTTGCTAAGTACGAGAGATTGCGAGGATTGTTTGCTAGATCGCTAAATCCATGAGTGGAATTTCTCAGGACCCTCACGTATTGGGCCCTTGCCCTATCAAGGCTAATAGGATCTTGTCCAATTCCAGTTTTTCGTCTAATCAAAAGTTCGTTGTTAGGCGTTCTGCTTGCAGCTGACCAAAAACCTGAATCAAGTTGAAGAAGGGCATCAAAAGCCCCATCGATAATTGGAGAGAATGTGCGAGACACATTTTCAGGAAGTGTCTGCTTCAGAAGAACCCACAATTCGTGCTGCGTCGTATGGCTCAGATTCCTTTCGTAATTGCCCATTCCGAGACCTTGAAGCAAATCTAAAAAATCGAACAACAGGATCTTTCTAATAAATTCATCTTTTGTTTTAAGGCACATTACTTCGACCGCGGTAACAAAAATCCTTTCCAAAGTAAGGGCAACTCCAAACTGAATACTTGGCTCGTAGACTCCGTTTCGATCAACATGCCGAGTTGGATCGGAAACAATCCATAAGAGTTCAGATATGCGAGAAGCCCACCAGCGGAGAATTTGTTCGCGAGTCTCAAGGTTTTCTATTGGAGTGGCCAGTCCCGACCAGATTGCACTGCCCGCGTAGGGGGGTTTGAAAGAATCAAGCTGATCGGTCCAAGCTCTCGGTCTACCCGGTTGAGGCTCTGTCAGAAGTTGGATTATGGTTGCGTTCGGTCTTGCGGCGAGTGCTCCGCCTACCCAAGGGGAGTCCAGAAGTAAGAGCGGGCTGAAATACATAGTGAATCCTGAAGCCAGGTTGGCCATAAGTGCTCTTGCGGCAGGAAACCCTGCAAAGTCGTTAGCTG
>JACPZY010000068.1 GCA_016195215.1 Actinomycetota bacterium
ATTTTCATTTTCCGGGCAAAATGGAGCGCCCCGATTTTTCCTTCGATTCCTCTCACACCGAATCCGCCGGGCACGCAAATCGCATCTACGTCGGAAAGGTGTGCTTGCGCACCCTCCCATGTTTCACACTCATCACTCGCAACCCACTTGATTTCCACTCGCGCATTACTGGCAAATCCACCAGCGCGAAGTGCTTCCGTGACGGAGAGATAGGCATCGGGCAGGTCTACATACTTTCCAACCAGAGCCACTCGAATGTGATGGGCAGGGTGATGGACCTTTGCAAGAAGGGCATCCCATTCGCGCCAGTCAACATCCTTAAAGGACAAGCTCATCCGCCTGACGACATACGCGTCGAGCCCCTCGGAGTGAAGAATTTTTGGAATGTCATAGATTGAAGGTGCATCCACCGCAGCTACGACAGCTTCAAGATCCACGTCGCACATCAAGGAAATCTTCTTCTTCACTGAGGCAGGAATCTCACGATCGGAGCGGATGACAATAGCGTCCGGAGCGATTCCGATACTGCGAAGTGCTGCCACGCTATGTTGAGTTGGTTTTGTTTTCAATTCTCCGGAAGGCCCAATGTATGGAACCAATGACACATGGAGATAGAAAACATTCTCTCTTCCGACTTCCTGACGGATCTGCCGTGCTGCTTCAAGAAATGGTTGCGACTCAATATCGCCAACAGTGCCGCCAATTTCGGTGATAACAAGATCGATGTTAGGAGCGGCCATCGCGCGGATTCGTTCCTTTATTTCATTTGTGATGTGGGGAATTACCTGCACCGTTTCGCCGAGATACTCCCCGCGACGTTCCCGTGCAATAACGCGCGAATACACCTGTCCAGTTGTGACATTTGCCGAGCCGTGGAGATTCGTATCCAGGAACCTCTCGTAGTGGCCGACATCTAAATCGGTCTCGGCCCCATCATCGGTGACAAAAACCTCTCCATGTTGAAAGGGGTTCATGGTTCCAGGATCGACATTGAGGTAGGGATCAAGCTTCTGCATGGTCACCCGTACCCCACGGGAGCGCAACAATCGACCCAGACTGGATGCGGTGAGGCCTTTTCCGAGGCTAGACGCCACGCCTCCGGTTACGAATAAATGCTTGGTCACATGAGGTTGGCCCATGGAAGTCCAACCTATCACGTACTCGGGAGAATCCTCTTATCCACGCCAGGTACGAGACTTTTACGGGCGCATTGCCAAGAGTTCGCTGGCATGTTCTCGTGCACTTCTGGAATCCTCGTGGCCTGCCAGCATTCGAGCGATCTCCTCAATCCGGGCATCGCCACTTACCGGAATGACGTCGCTCTCGCTCACGACGCCATCGCTATTTTTCTGCACGATGAAATGAGAATCGGCCCATGCCGCTACTTGTGGAAGGTGGGTCACAACGATGACTTGGGCCTGGCGTGATAACTCATGCAAACGGCGGCCCACTTCAATTGCAGCTCTCCCTCCGACACCGGCGTCAACCTCATCGAAGATGTAAGTTCCGACAGGTTGGGAACTGGCCAAGACAACTTCGAGAGCCAACATGATCCGAGAGAGTTCGCCACCACTGGCCCCTTTGGATATTTGAACTTTAGGGCCATCCTGCTCTCCTTGGATTGTCATTGAAACCTCGTCGGCTCCCATCATTCCAAATCCATCGGGTCCCGTTAATTTTTGATACTCGGGAGAAATCACTGTGCAGAAGAATTGGGTGTGAGGCATGGAGAGTAAATGAATCTCTTCTGTCACGGCAGTAGAGAGTTCTTCAGCACTGCTTCGCCTTATCGTGGAAAGGGCTTCTGCATTCTTGATGAGGGTCGCGAAAAGAGCTCGAAGCTCCTCCTCCATCGCGGTGATTCTCTCCTCGCCACCAGACAGATCTTCGATTGCTCCTTCAACTTCTTCAGCGCGCGAGATCAATTCGCGGATCTGATCATCTGGCTCGCCCTCTACGGCATATCGTTTGAGAAGAGAGTTGATATCTGCGCGACGCGATTGTGCGACTTCCAAACGTTCTGGGTCGGCTTCTAGATCGTGGAGATACGCATGAGTGCCTTGGGCGGCATCAGAGAGAAGAAAGTAACTCTCAGAGACTGCAGCAAGAATGGTTCCAATCTTCGGATCCTTCCGCGAGACAGATTCGAGATTTCTCTTTGCTTGAGCAAGGGAATCAATCACACTTGCCTCCTCGTCAAAGAGGAGTCGAGCAGAATCCTCCACTCCTGTTCGAAGAGCCTCAACAGATGAGAGACGAGATATCTCCTGAAGTAAATCGGTTGCTTCTCCGGGTCGTGGTTTCACTTTCGAAAAGGCGTCAGCAAATTCTCGAAGCCCCGCAATCTCTTTTTCTCGTCCAGCGGCGCTACTGCGTAGTGCCGCGATTCTACTTCGCATACTGTTATACGCGGCAAATGATTCTTGGTAATCCCCTAATGCAGATGAGAAAATTGAACCTGCAAACCGATCAAGAATTTCCCGCTGTTTGGCCACCTTCGTAATGCTCATGCTGGCAGATTGCCCATGAACTTCAATAAGTCGCTCCCCAAGTTCGTTCAACGTTCCCGCAGGAACCGAAACTCCGCCTGCAATAGCTTTACTCTTCCCGTCACCTGAGAGCGTCCTAGTCAGGATAATTGTTCCGTCTTCTACCGCTGCACCGACTTCTTCAGCGAACTCCTCGACATCCTTTGAGACGAGAAAAGTAGCGCTCACACTCAGCCGCTCTCGCCCCTTACGGACAAGGGTTGAATCTGCTTTGCCTCCAAGAACTAAGGAGAGGGCTGTAAGAACCATCGTCTTTCCGGCGCCAGTCTCGCCTGTCAGAACTGTGAAGCCCGGTCCAAGTTCCAATGTGGCCTCTTCAATGACACCTAGTCCACGGATAGAAATTTCCTCGAGCATCGTACGATCACTCACCACGCCAGCCTTCAATGGGAAGTTTAAATTTCGCTACTAACCTGTCGGTGAAAATGATTTCTTTCACATGTGCAAGACGGACAGTGTCGGAATCCTTTCTCATCGTGACCCTGTCGCCACCCTTAAGAGGAAATTTGCGGCGTGAATCCGATGAAAGGAGCGCTGTACCCGACTCGATATCAATCACTATTTTTGACTCAGGTGAAACCACGAGAGGTTTGGAAAAAAGTGCATGGGCAGAAATGGGAAGCACCACCAACGCTTGCACTTCCGGCCAGACGATCGGACCACCAGCAGAGAATGCATAAGCCGTGGAACCTGTGGGTGTCGAGCAGATCAATCCATCGCAACCCCAGCGCGAGAGTGGACGGTGATCAATCTGAACGAAAAGCTCGACCATCGTTGTTTCGCTCCGTTCGATAGTCACTTCATTGAGCGCCCAACCTTGATCGACGACTTTCCCATCTCGTTCTACTGAGTAGGCAAGGACCAATCGTTCATCGGTGATGTAACTCTGAGAAATGACCGCCATTGCAATTTCATTCAAAGATGGCTTATCTACTTCGGCAAGGAAGCCAACCCGTCCCAAATTCACACCCAACAATGGAATCTCAGTTCCCCGCACTGCCTCTGCTCCGCGGAGCATCGTGCCATCTCCACCCAGAACTATCGCAATCTCAACTTCTGAAAGCGCCTCAATCGTGAAGGGGGGCATCGAATCTATCTCAGCCTCACTATTGGAACAGAGAGCAAAACCAGCATTTTGAAATATCGCACCTAGTTCTTCTGCAGATTGGCGCGCATCTGCGCGATTTGGATTGACGATAAAGAGGATCGATCGTTTTGGCGTCATTGCGGGCCCTCCGCAATCGCCTTATCTAAGGCGGGTTCGTCAATTTCACCTGCTCCGCGACGGAGCCATAAGAAGTATTCAACATTTCCTGCTGGACCAGGAAGTGGACTCGCTGCAATACCGAGTGTCCCAAGACCAACGTCGTACGCGGATTGGGCAACATCGAGTACTGCTGCCCTACGCAATGCAAGATCACGGACAACACCGCCAGCTCCTAATTTTTCGCGGCCCACTTCAAATTGCGGCTTGACCATCACTACATAATCGGCGTCGGGTTTGGAAACCGCGGCCAGAGCAGGCAGGACCAGTGTGAGAGAGATGAAAGAGAGATCAGCGACGACGAGATCGATTGGGTCCCCCACCATTTCACCTGTCAGGTGACGAATATTGGTTCGATCTAAAATAATTACCCGCGGATCTTGTCGAAGCTCCCAGGCCAATTGGCCGTATCCAACGTCTACGGCAACTACCTCTGCGACACCCCGTCGAAGTAGAACATCTGTAAATCCCCCTGTGGACGCACCCGCATCTAATGCACGACGACCTTCAACAACGATTTCGGTAAATACATCGAGGGCTCCTGCCAATTTATGTCCACCACGAGAGACAAAATCATCA
>JACPZY010000088.1 GCA_016195215.1 Actinomycetota bacterium
CGAAAAATGGCTGCAGGAGATACAAACATCACCTTGATCGGCAACCTTGTCGATGACCCAGAACTTCGCTTCACCCCATCAGGTGCAGCGGTTGCAAAATTCCGTGTTGCCTCCACCCCTCGTTATCTTGATAAGAACACGAATGAATGGAAAGACGGAGATAGTCTTTTCTTGCAATGCCAAATTTGGCGGCAGGCAGCGGAGAATGTTGCCGAGTCACTCACCAAGGGCATGCGCGTCATTCTCTCTGGCCGCTTGAAGCAACGTTCATACGAAACCAAAGAAGGCGAGAAGCGCACAGTATTTGAAGTTGAAGTAGATGAAGTAGGACCATCACTACGCAACGCAACAGCGAAAGTCACCAAGACAACTCGCCAAGGCGGCGCGACCAGTGGTTTCTCTGCACCAGCCTCTACAGATACATTTAACGATGATCCATGGGCGGCTGCCTCGACCTCACCGGCCGGCGGTGGGTGGGCAACCACCACCAACGACGAACCACCCTTTTAAATCCACTATCCATCCATTCCTGCTTATGCAGGGCACCCGTAAAGGAGCACCACAATGGGAGCACGTAATAACAGAGCGCTCAAGGAGCCTAAGAACAAATCAGCGAAGGCTGCTGCGCTCAATAAGAAATTTAAGAAGAAGCCATGCAGCTTCTGCCGCGACAAGGTCAGTTATATCGATTACAAAGATATTGCCACCTTACGTAAATACATCTCCGACCGCGGCAAGATCCGCGCTCGCCGGGTAACAGGCGCCTGCACACAACACCAACGCTCGATTGCGACAGCCGTGAAAAACAGCCGTGAAGTTGCGCTCCTGCCTTACACCTCAACAGCGCGATAAGGGGATATAAAAATGAAACTCATCCTTACTCGCGAAGTATCAGGTCTAGGCCTTGCCGGTGATGTAGTCACCGTAAAAGATGGTTTTGCCCGCAACTTCCTTCTTCCCCGTGGCAACGCAATTGCATGGTCTCTGGGCGGAGAGAAGCAGATCGAGGGAATTCGCCGTGCTCGTGCTTCACGTGAAGTACGCGATATCGATCACGCCAAGGAGATCAAGGCATCTCTTGAAGGAGCGACCGTCACAGTCTCTGTGAAGGTTGGGAGTTCAGGTCGCCTCTTCGGTTCTGTCACCGATAAAGATGTCGCTGCGGCCATTAAGTCTGCAACGGGATTAGATATCGATCGACATAGTGTCAAACTTGCCGGTCATATCAAGAAGATAGGCACTCACTCTGCCAAGGTCTCACTTGCTCACCAGATCGTAGCAAATATTTCAATTACGGTGGTCGCGGCCTAAGCAGTACAAATATTTAGAACGGGTTCGCTGAATACAGTGGGCCCGTTTTATTTTTCAGTTACTTGTCGAAGCATTTGCCTAAACATCTCGCTGGAGAATTCAGTTTGAGCAAGTTGGTATTTCTCCATTCCCCACGACCAGAAATCAAAATCCAATTCAGAGATCGAACTCTGGATTGAGGCCCAGAGTGTCCATCCGTATTTGGCAAGAAGTGCCTGCAACCAGGCGCGAGCAAATTTCTCGGGTCTACCTTCCCCGTAGTAGGCGGTAATGAGCTCTTCTAACTGCTCTAATTCAAGAAAAGCCTCAGCCCAGATATTTCCGAGCTCAAAACAGGCGTCATTATTGCCCGAATACTCGTAATCAATAAGCCAGATCTTCTTCCCATCGTCTATGAAGTTGCCCGGGAGCAAATCGTTATTGCATGGGACGGTTCCCTCATCCAGAATCTTCAGTGCTTTATGGATCTGCGTGAGATGTTCGGCAAAATCATGATAGTCAGGAGGGAGTCGAAATCCACGTTCTCGGACAATTGCCAGATATGACTTCTGAATCTCAAACATATTGAAATCACGTACAAAGGGCGGTGCAGAATGGAGAACGCGGCAACTTTGAGCGATCTTCGACAAATTTGCGGCCACATCAATCGCCGAATAAGTCCGCCCCTCTAAATAACCTATGACAAGCAATCCCTGCCCGGGCAGGTAATCGAGTACTGGTGCCGCTATTCCAACGCCGGCAGCGATTTTAGAGTTCTGGTATTCAGATTCGCGATCTATCGATAGAAGAGCCGAACTATTGCTAGAGATGCGCGCGACATATTTATTCTGGCCATTTTGTACAAGCAAGTTTCGATTTGTTAACCCGCCGGACAATTCGCGCAGCGACTCCCTACTTCGAAGGCGCGGAACCTGATCTAAGAGTGATCCGTACAACTTTTCGAGAGATTGAGATTCATCGATAGATGTAGTGGAGTGGTTCACGCGTTCAGGATACATTTCAGGCATGGCCACGTCAGCACTTCCAGAGAGAGCAAAAATTGTCATCATTGGTGGGGGGGTGGGCGGCACTTCAGTTGCCTATCACCTAGCCGAACTCGGCGAAAAGGATGTGATACTCCTTGACCGAAACGATCTCACTAGTGGCTCCACCTTTCATTCAGCTGGGTTAGTGGGTCAATTACGCGCCGATCCGACTTTAACGAAGATGAATATGCACTCTGTGGATCTGTACCGGAAACTTGAAGGTACAGAGACTCCTCCTGGTTGGAAGGAGTGTGGCAGTATCAAATTAGCTTCAACCCCTGAGCGTATGGAGGAAATTCGCAGGCAGATCGGGTGGGCACGCACCTTTGGCCTTGATCTCAAGGAGATATCTCCAAAAGAGGCGCAGAATCTATTTCCCTTGATGGACCTTGAGGGGGTTGTCGGTGCTTGTTATATGGCATCAGACGGGCAGGTTGATCCCTCTCAATTAGCACAGGCTCTTGCTTCGGGTGCACGGGCCAACGGAGTGCAGATCTTTACCCATACTCGAGTTCTTGGAATCAGAGTTCAGAATGGGCACGTGACGCACGTTGAAACGGATAAGGGCACTATCGAGTGCGAAACCGTCGTGAACTGCGGCGGAATCTTTGCTCCAGAAATCGGACGGTTAGTTGATGTGCGAATTCCGATTGTGCCCATGAGTCATCAGTACCTCATCACCGAAAATTTCATGTCTGTTGGCCAACCATATCTTCCCTCTCTTCGCGATCCCGATTTGCTTATCTACTTCCGTCAAGAAGTCAGTGGCCTACTCATGGGCGGTTACGAACGGAGTTCAAAGGCGTGGACCGCCGATAATGAGAGTTTTGACAGTATCCCTGCCGATTTTAACGGTCGGCTATTACCGGAGGATTGGGATCGCTTTGAAGAGATAGCTATTAATTCTCAAGTACGCGTTCCCAAGATGGGTGAAATCGGTGTCAAGAATTTCATCAATGGTCCGGAAGGGTTCACTCCAGATAACGAATTCTGTTTAGGTGAAACCTCCGTCGGTGGCTTCTATGTGGCAGCGGGTTTCTGTGCGCACGGAATTGCTGGAGCTGGAGGAATAGGCAAAGTTGTTGCCGAATGGATTGTTGCCGGTGAGCCCACAATGGATCTCTGGCACATGGATATTCGGCGGTTCGGCGATTCCTATAAGTCACCGAAATTCACTTTGGAACGAGTAACCGAGAACTACGAAGAATATTACGACATTCACTATCCCGGTGAGGAGCGTAAAAGTGGGAGACCCGCCAAAAAATCTTCGGTGTACGAATGGCATAAAGAAGCAGGGGCGGTTTTTGGTGAAAAAGCCAGTTGGGAGCGGGTTAATTTCTATACCTCAAATTTGAACGATGACTCACTCCGGGACTCACTTAAGCCATACGGCTGGGCTGGAAAATATTGGTCGAGTTCGGTTCAAGTGGAACATTTGGCCACACGCGAAAGTGCTGGACTTTTCGATGAGTCTAGTTTCGCGAAGATTTTGGTTGGCGGAAGAGATGGATCCGAGTTTCTCAATTATGTATCTGCCAATGATGTTGTAAAAGTGGTTGGCCGAACTGTTTATACGCAGGCTCTCAATTCCCGTGGAGGCATCGAATCAGATTATACGGTGACTCGAATTTCCGAAGATGAATTTATGATCGTCACAGGTACCGCATTCGGAGTCCATGACCGAGGATGGCTGGAGAAAGTCGCACGTGAGAATAATTATCAAGTCACGATTACCGACATTACAAGTTTGCTCGCCTGTTTTGGATTATGGGGACCGAGTGCCAGGGATATTCTGCAAAGCCTCACACATTACGACATGAGTCATAAGAGTTTTCCATTTATGCATTCGCGCGAAATAAACCTTGGTGGAATCGATCTTCGTGCAACGCGAATCACCTATGTGGGCGAGCTTGGGTGGGAGCTTTATCTGCCGACTTCAGATGGTGAGAGACTTTGGAACCAACTCATTAAAGCGGGTAAGAAATTTAATATGAAGGTCTGCGGTTATCGCGCCATTGAATCACTCAGACTTGAAAAGGGTTATCGTGCTTGGGGAGTTGAAATATCAACAGAGACCAATCCTTGGGAGGCTGGTCTTGATTTTGCAGTTGCACTCGAGAAGAAAGATTTCCTCGGCAAGGAGGCTCTTCTTAAAGCCAGAGAGCAGGTATCGCGCAAGCTTGTCCCGATTCTCTTTGATGATATCCGTCAGGTTCCTCTGGGAAATGAGCCAATTCAAGTCGGCAATGAAATCATCGGTCGTGTGAAGAGCGGCGGTCAGGGGTACTCAATTAATAAAGCCATTGCCTACGCCTATCTACCAATCGAGCACACTTCTGTGGGAACGCTCGTTTGGGTGGAGTTCTTCGGCCAATGGCGCGAAGGTCTGGTCGCCGCAGAGCCACTCTTTGATCCCACAAGTTCGCGGATCCGCTCCTAAAAGTTCAATATTTGAGACTCTCAAATAAACCTTTCTCCACAGCCCTGTGAAAAGAGAACCCTGGCTTGACCTCCGCTTTTCTCAATGAAACCGATAATTCCCCGAGTTATCAACAATCTATCAACACCCCCTGCACAGAAAAAAGAGGGTTATGCACCCCTTCTTCACAGAGTTCGTCACATGCGGGAATGACACCCTCTCTCTTTCTCCCTACCGTTCACCTGGCACTGCATGTCAGCGGTGAGTGGAATGGTGGTGGACGTGAGCATTACAGAACTTCCCCAACGTTCCAACCGCCCGGAGCAGGAATTTGAACGGACCCCACCACAGGATCTCCTCGCCGAGCAGAGTGTTCTCGGTGGAATGCTGCTGAGTAAAGATGCAATCGCAGATGTTATTGAGATTTTACGTGAGCGCGATTTTTATCGACCAGCACATGAAATTATTTACGACACTATTTTGGATCTATATGGTCGTGGCGAACCCGTTGATGCCGTGACAGTCTCTGCGGAGTTGACCAAACGCGGTGAGATTGCTCGTGCTGGTGGCGCTCCATATCTACATACCCTTATTTCGTCGGTACCAACAGCGGCCAATGCAGGTTACTACGCGAAGATCGTTCGCGAGAAAGCGATCATGCGCCGCCTCGTTGAGGCCGGAACAAAAATTGTTCAACTCGGATACCGAGCTGAGGGTGATGTCGATGATTCTGTTGATCAAGCACAGGCCGAGGTTTACGCGGTTACCGAGCGTCGTTCCAATGAAGATTACGTTCAACTCAGCACTCTTCTACCACAAGCACTCGATGAGATTGAGGCGATATCCAAAGGGGTGGGCGCCGAAGGCGTGAAGACGGGTTTCAAGGATCTCGATACATTGACCAACGGCTTACATCCAGGGAACATGATTGTTCTCGCTGCCCGCCCCGCAGTGGGCAAATCGACACTTGGTCTTGATATCGCTCGATACGCGTCTATACATGGGGGAAATGCAGCAGTTATTTTCTCGCTGGAAATGAGCCGTTCCGAGATCACGATGCGTATGCTCTCCGCTGAAGCTCGTGTAGGTCTTAATAATATCCGGGCCGGTCATTTGAGTGATGAAGAGTGGTCCCGACTTGCCCGACGTATGGGTGAAATTTCTGCGGCGCCACTTTTTATTGATGACTCTCCCAACCTTTCACTGATGGAAATCCGAGCGAAGGCGCGTCGCCTCAAACAGCGACATGATTTAAAGCTGGTAGTTATTGATTATTTGCAGTTAATGACAAGCGGAAAACGGGTCGAAAGCCGACAGCAGGAGGTATCTGAATTCTCACGTCAGTTGAAACTCCTAGCCAAAGAGTTGGATGTTCCGGTAATTGCAATCTCCCAGCTCAACCGATCACCTGAACAGCGCTCGGATAAGAAGCCAATGCTCTCCGACCTCCGTGAATCTGGTTCTATCGAACAGGATGCCGACGTTGTAATACTTCTTCATCGCGATGATATGTATGACAGCCAGAATCGATCCGGCGAGGCAGACCTCATTATTGCCAAGCACCGTAACGGACCTACCCGTACAATTACTGTCTCTGCACAACTTCACTTCGCGAGATTTGTCGATATGCCGCAGGGTATTGCGCCTGCAGATTACACGCAGCAACGGGGCGAGAACTAACGCGTCTCTCTTCTGGCGCGGTCGGCAACAATAATTCCCATGATGACTACGGCCCCACCGATTAATTGAAGCACGGTAAAAGTTTCATTGAGCCACCACCAGGCGATCACTCCCGCGATTACTGGCTCCAACATTCCGATGACGCTACTAGTCGAGGCAGAGAGTTGTTTAAGCCCAGTGAGGATAAGAAGATACGGAACGATCGTTCCCATCAGGATAATCCAAGAGATGAGAACCCAGCCAGGCAAGGTCTGATCCTTGAAAATTCCCAGGAGATTGATATCTTCCGTAAAGATCTTGAATGGAAAGCTCCATACAGGGGTAACTATTGCCCAGACTAATGATGCGAAGCCCAGACCCCAGACCGTGAGGGTGTTGATGGATCGGATCGCAACAAGTTTCTCTCCCAGGAGAAAGTAAGCGGCAAGGGCAAATGCATCTAGGAAGGCCGCAAGTACTCCGATTCCATCAAGTGTTAATCCTTTCCAGACCTGCCCTACGAGTAGAAGCCCAGAGAAACCCATGAGAAGTGAGAGCCACATCATTTGTGGCACATATTTCTTCTTTACGAAGCGAATGTAAATAACAATCCAGATAGGGGCCGTGAATTCGATAATCAGGGCAATACTTATTGGCATTCGGCCAATAGCAATGAAATAGCCCACTTGAACTAAAGCAAATCCGATAACTCCGTAAGCTGCCAGCCATGGAAGTTCAACTCTCGTCGTTAAAAGTGATTTCCCATTCCGGATTGCAACGTAGACGAGCAGGACGAGAAATGCACCCGTAGATCTGACTTGGGTAAGACGCCAGGCAGAAAGCCCATCTGTGAGCACCAATTTGGAGATGATTCCATTAAATGCAAAGGCGAGCGAACCGAGAACAAGAAATGCCTCGGCGCGGATAGCTTTGAGCATCCGCCAAGAGTACTTTAAAAGGCGCCTTCGGAAACCTCCATGATCGAGTTCTCTGTCGCCTCGATAATGGCGCGATCGGCTGCAAGGTGTGGTAGGCAATTACCGATAAAGAACTTTGCAGCTGCAATCTTCCCAGTGTAGAAATCTCTATCCTTAGTTGCGGTCGGTAATTTCTCGGCGGCAATATCTGCCTGTCGAAGAAGGAGCCAGGCAGTAATGATGTCGCCCACCGCCATTAATGCTCGAGAAGTGTTCAAGCCGACTTTATAGATCTCCTCTTCCTTCTGAAGTGAGGCGATAGCCCGTCCTACAAGTGTCTCAACAATGGAGTTGACATCGTCGAGCCCCTTTTGTAGAGCCGCTTTCTCCGCGGAATGGACCCCCCCAGTTTGGGCGAAGGCGGCAATTTGCTCTGCTAAATAATTAATTGCCTGCCCATTGTCCTTAACTATCTTCCTAAAGAAAAAATCTAAACCTTGGATCGCTGTCGTGCCTTCGTAGAGCGTGTCGATCTTTGCGTCCCTGACATATTGTTCTAGGGGCCAGTCCTGAGTGAATCCTGATCCGCCAAAGGTCTGTAGTGATTCGGTGCCAAGAAGCGTCCAGGACTTCTCACTCCCGTAACCTTTTACTATAGGCAGCAGCAGGTCATTAATAGCCTCTAGATCGTTGATTTCATCTTCGCCTACCCCACTCCCTTCAGCACGGGCGATTTTCACCGAGTCTTGAATAGATGCGGTGTAGAGAACAAGTGCTCGCATTCCTTCGGAATATGCCTTCTGAACCATAAGAGAGCGACGGACATCGGGATGATGAATGATTGTGACCCGCGGGCTCACTTTGTTATTCATTACCTTCATATCGCCACCTTGAACACGGGTCTTGGCGTAAGCAAGTGCCTGTTGGTATCCGGCTGAGAGTGTGGCAATTGCTTTCGTGCCAACCATCATCCGCGCAAATTCAATGATCTTAAACATTTGGGCGATACCATCGTGCACTTCACCGAGGAGATACCCGACCGCAGGTTCTTTCTCTCCGAGATTCATCTCGCACGTCGACGAGACATTAAGTCCCATCTTATGTTCGAGTTTTGTGGCGTAGACCCCATTGCGTTTGCCAAGTTTTCCTGAATCAAAATCAAACATGAACTTGGGAACAAGAAAAAGGCTCAAGCCCTTTGTTCCTGGTCCGCCGCCCTCACGTCGAGCGAGTACAAAGTGAACAATATTTTCATTGAGGTCGCTATCGCCTGAAGTAATAAACCGCTTTGTTCCGGTGACATGCCATGTTCCATCACTCTGCTTGACAGCTCTGCTTCGGCCAGCACCAACATCACTACCTGCATCCGGTTCAGTAAGCATCATGCTCGAACCCCAGTCACGCTCAACCATCAATTTCGCAATTTTCTTCTGCTCATCAGTGCCGAGATAGTAGGCGACATTTGCAAATGCAATGCCTGAGGCATAAATATGAATCGCAGGATTTGAACCCAGGACCATTTCTGCAATGGCCCAACGAAGTGATGCGGGAATCACGGTGCCGCCAAGTTCTACAGGTGCGTCTATACGCCACCACTCGCCATCCATGTATGCGCGATAAGAGTTCTTAAATGACTCTGGCAATTTCGCCTCACCCGTAGCTGGATTGAAATCAACACCCAATCGATCTCCTTCAACAAAAGATGCGGCAAGATCATTCTCGGCGAGGCGTCTCACTTCCTGCAGCATGCCCATCACAGTCTCGCGATCAAGATCCTTATAGATCGAAGTACCTAATATCTTCTCGCGCTCCAATAGATCAAAGAGGCAGAATTCGATATCTCTGAGGTTGGCGAGGTAATGGCCCATGTTGAGAATCTCCTTTTAAGCAGCCCAGCTGGTAGAGAGATAAGGATGCTACTGGCGAGTAACTTATGCAAATCGTTGGGAGGGGCTGAGCGTTTCCTTACAAATTCACTTAACTCACAGTAAAGTGACTCTTTACTGATTACCTCTCTCCTGGTTATGCTCCCAGGGTGACAACTTCTTCCCTGAATTCGCGACCCGATTTTGCCGGTGATGACCGGCCAGAGATCCCGTTTTCGGCTGCCCGTATTGTCGAACTGGCGAGTGACCTTGATTCGGCGCGTGCTCGAGCGACACTGGCTGGGCTCCCCTATATCGAGTTGCTCGATTACCCCATCGATAGAACGGCCATCTCCCTTGTCACCGCCGCCATCTGTCGCCGGTACGAAGTGCTGCCAATTGCCCTCAACAATGGACGACTCGTCCTAGCCATGGCAGATCCCGGGAACGTCGTTGCCCTCGATGATGTCCGAGCCTCCTCCCGGATGTATGTGGAGGCGGTCGGAGTGGATCGAACCGAGCTTCTTGCCGCAATAGATCGCTATCTCCGAGCCGATGACGAATTGAGTGATTTAACGACCGCGCTTCTGGAGAAGAATATTCCGCAGGAGAGCAATGACTTTGGAGTTTCAGAGTTCCTGGAGGACGATGCCCCAATTGTCCGGTTCGTAAACCTTCTCGTTAGCCAGGCAATCCAGGATCACGCCTCTGATATCCACATCGAGCCGGATGAGCATGATGTCCGGGTCCGATACCGCATTGATGGCGTCCTTCATGAAATGCAGACAGCTCCCAAGAGTATTCAAAGTGGCGTGATCTCCCGCTTAAAGATTATGAGCGAGATTGATATCGCCGAAAGAAGGAAACCTCAGGATGGACGGATGTCGGTACGACATGGAGGACGGAAGATCGATTTACGCGTAGCCACCCTTCCCACCGTCTGGGGGGAGAAAATTGTTATGCGTATCCTCGATAACCCCAATTCAAGCTTGGATGTGCGGGACCTTGCGCTTCTGGACCGGAACTTTACAGCTTACGAAAAGTCCTACACCAAGCCATACGGGATGATCCTGATTACCGGCCCGACCGGTTCGGGTAAATCGACCACCTTGTATACGACTCTAGGGGCAGTCTCCCGTCCTGAGATCAATGTGATCACCGTCGAGGACCCAGTTGAATATCGGATGAAGGGCATCAACCAGGTTCAGGTCAATCCCAAAGCGGGGCTCACTTTCGCTAGCGCCCTCCGGTCGATTCTTCGAAGCGACCCAGATGTGGTTCTCATTGGTGAGATACGTGACCATGAGACAGCGCAGATCGCTATCGAAGCATCGCTCACCGGCCACCTCGTCCTCTCAACGCTCCACACCAACGACGCTCCCAGTGCAATCACCCGTCTAACCGAGATGGATATCGAACCGTTCTTGGTGGGTTCGGCTCTGGATTCGGTTATGGCTCAACGACTCACCCGCCGGTTGTGCGCGCATTGCAAGAAGCCGGTAGAACATAGCCCGGAGTACCTGGCCAGTCTCCGTTTCGCCTTTGACCCAGAGCAGGCGCCACCCACGATTTTCCAACCAGTTGGTTGTCCTTCCTGCTCCAATACGGGCTATCGCGGTCGAATTGCCGTCCACGAAATCATGACAGTGACCGAGGAGATTGAACGGCTAGCTGTCGCGCGCGCGTCAAGTGCGGAAATCGGCAGGGTCGCACGCGAGCAGGGGATGATCACTCTGCGCGAGGATGGCTGGGCGAAAGTAAAGATGGGTCTTACATCGGTTGAAGAAATTTTACGTGTGGTCGCCTAATGAACACTGACTCACACCCTGCTGATTCGGATTTAATGGCAGCCCTGCAAGAGGTCGTTAACCAGCGCGCATCCGACTTACATCTCACTGTTGGCGCGCCACCGATGTACCGAATTAATGGCACTCTGAGATCTCTCAATAACTCGACTCCTTGGAGAGCAGAGAAAATCAAATCTGCCGTCATGAGTCTTCTGACAGATTCACAACGTGCAACTTTTGAGAACGAACTTGAACTGGACTTCGCATACACGATTTCGAGCGCGGCGCGCTTCCGCGTGAATATCTATCAGCAGCGAGGTTCGATTGGTGGAGCGTTTCGAATTATCCCAACAGAGCTGAAGCAGCTAAAGGAACTTGGCGTTCCAGAGCCGGTGGCGAGCTTCGCACAACTTCCGCGCGGTTTGGTTCTTGTTACTGGCCCTACGGGCTCAGGAAAATCGACCACATTGGCCGCGTTGATTGATCTCGTCAATAGCACGAGGGCCGACCATATCGTCACCGTCGAAGATCCCATTGAATTTCTTCACACGCATAAGAACTCGATTGTGAATCAGCGCGAGGTTGGCGCAGACACCCATAGTTTTGCCGCGGCATTGAAGCACGTTCTTCGACAGGATCCCGACGTCATTCTTATCGGCGAACTCAGAGATCTGGAGACTATATCTGTCGCATTGACGGCGGCAGAGACTGGTCACTTGGTTTTCGCAACACTGCACACACAAGATGCGCCCCAGACTATTGATCGAATCATCGACGTCTTTCCTCCACATCAACAA
>JACPZY010000003.1 GCA_016195215.1 Actinomycetota bacterium
GAAATCGCCGACTGCAGCGGATCGCTCTACTGTGTTGAGAGTCCCAAAACGGATCCGGAGCGACTCAACCTGCTCATCGATATCTGCCTCGGTTACTTCGATATCGTCAACGTTTACAGTGATTGAAGAAAAATCTGGAAGTTTAACTTCTGGTCGAACACTGACTTCAACAGTGAATGACAACTTCTCTTTGTCGACGAATTCCTTGATATCTACCTCTGGCCGACCGAGAGTGAGAACTTCGTGTTCGCGTGCAGCTTGTGCGTAGAAAGCAGGAAGAGCCATGTTGATTGCCTCATCAAGAACCGTTCCACGACCCACTCGCTGATCGATCATGGCCGGAGGAACTTTGCCCTTACGGAAGCCAGGAATATTGATCTGGGTCGAAATCTTCTTGTAAGCCTCGTTGATATGACCTGATAGTTCACCAAAGGCCAGATCAATCGTGAGCCTTACACGGGTAGGAGAGAGCGTCTCGACCGTGCTTTTCACGTGGAACTCCTTGCTGTCGACAAGTGTGGGTAAATGTACTGACTTGCTGGTCGGGGCGGAGAGATTCGAACTCTCGGTCTCCTGCTCCCAAAGCAGGCGCGCTAGCCACTACGCTACGCCCCGTGGCGTAAGTTGGAAGTCTAGAGGAGAAAATGGCCTCCCCTTACCGATACCTTTAGCCCTTGTATGGGAGCCGAAAAGGCTTCAAGACAAACTTGCGGGTGTAGCTCAATGGTAGAGCCCCAGCCTTCCAAGCTGGCCATGCCGGTTCGATCCCGGTCACCCGCTCCAATTAGGAGTTCCGCATCCTCAAATCTTTAGATGAATCCCTCGGGGCCAGCAGCCATCATTAAGCCGAACACTGTCGGTGACTCCCCCTATGAAAGTATCAGGCTGAAGCCATCCAATAGGACTGACTTTATTCAGTTCCAGTAGGCGCTTGTGAATCTGAATCGACCTTGATCGCGATTTTAGGCCTGACCGCGAAAAAGATGCCGCCAAAAACTGCAAATACCATCACGACCACAAAAGAATTGAATGCGTTCTTATAATGCGAAGCAAGCAAATTGACTACGAAAAAAATGAACGCTACGCCTGATGCCATGGAGGAAATTCCCATTAAATACGAGGACTTACTTCCTGGACGATTGATTTCAACGTATTCTTCACCGTTTATCTCGTAGGAATTACCTCGAGCGACTTTCTGTGTCGCCCGAGTTTGTTGCTTTGAATTGATGACTTTTGTATACCTGACCCCAGTTCCAGGAATTCCGATATTGGTCGTGATGCGCTTCCCAGGAGATATAGAAATCTTCGAATGCTTCGGCCCCATTGATACCCCTAAACCCTTCTTAGATAAGTTGAGTCTTATCCCAGGCGCTATTTTTTTTGATCGACGAACATTCCATCCCATGATTTCCCCTTAGAACATCTCGGAAAAGGGTAACTGACATATAGTGCCTACGAATAGGAGCGCTTAAACAATTTTGGGCGCTAAGCACTCGCCTCATGATCAACCAGAATCCAAGCGGCAAAACTAGCGGTCAAAGTACTAATCATGGCGACCCCAAAGATTATCAAAACTCCTGCAACTAACCGACCCTGGTTAGTGACTGGATAAACGTCCCCATATCCGATAGTTGTTACGGTTACGAGCGCCCACCAAAGCGCATCGCTAGGGGTTTTTATATGACTCCCTGGCACAGGTCGTTCAATGTCGAGCACGGCGGCACCCATGATTAATATCATCAATATTGTCGTACCTGTAATTAGAATTGGAATAGACCGAACATATGTTTTCCTGGTTCTGAATCCAGCCTTAGTCGTGAAGAGCAGCGCCCTCAAGGCGCGCAAAGGCCGAAAGAATGGGACCACGACAAGTATCAACTCAACGATATGTGTTTTGAAAAATTTGAATTTATTTGATGCTAGGAATAGCTGAATCAAGTAATCTAAGACGAAGTAGGCCCAAATCGCATAATTAGCCCATCGGAAAAAATCATCCAACGATTGATTTAACGGATAAAAGTAAATTGGAACCACGTAGGTAAACGTGTACAAAAGACTCAAGATCAGGGTTGGCAGAGCGGTACGTTTTCGCCAGTTCGCTGCCTTCACGAACGCAATAGTGTCACGCCGGAATAGAAACTGCACGCTATTTAAAGGGAACAGACCCGGAGAAATTGGAGGGTTCTATTCCGACAGAAACGCCGGCCTTCCAATTCAGCGACATCGATCGCTTGTCTTTTTTTTCCCATGGCAACATCTTGTCCACATGATTTTCTAAATTACTTATTTCTGTCAGGTAGCGCACCTCTTCCTAGACACCGAGATATCGATAAGTTGACTGCCAAGGCGATTATGAAACACTTAGAGAAAGAGTTAGGAGCGAAATGGTGGAACAGATGATTAAGACCACATACAGAGCAATCATTCAGAAATCTGGCATGTATTGGGCTATATCAGTTCCGGAAATTAGCGGGCTTTACAGTCAAGCTCTCTCTCGAGATACCGTCGAAGAAATGACTCGCGAGGCAATTGCTTTCTGGTTTGAAGCCGATCCGCAATGCTTTGATATTGAATATGAATTCATCGACGAAGCATAAAAGAGGAGAAGTCCACTTCCTCTTGCCGCTATTCGTTAGCCCTCGTATGAGAGCCCTAAGGCACCTTTAAACCTCACAGGTCTGTCTCAATAGCAGAGTCCCAACCTTCCAAGTTGGCCATGCCGGTTCGATCCCGGTCACCCGCTCCATTTAGGAGTCCTGCATCCTCAAATCTTTACTTGGATCACTGGGGGCACAACACCCATGATTCATCCGCACTTTCCCCGTGATTCCCCCGTAAACGAGAACAGCCACAAACGCGATTACCATTGCTCCAATTAGATAGCCAATCATCGAGTACTCCTCTCGTTCGACCGTGGTTTATAGCCAGGGTACTCCTCGTTGAGATTAGGGGTTTATCGAATTGAGTTAGATAAATTAACTGACTTGTCCGACCAGAACTCCGACGTAGCTTCCCGATAACGTCAGAGGAAAAGAAGTTGTGTTTGTGCCGCAGGTAATCGTGATTGCTAACGAGTAGCTTGAAATGACGGCAGAACCATCTATGGAAATGTCGGCAAAAATATTTACCTGTTCGCGCTTCGTGGAACTGACCCAATGACTTCCATTCGCGACTGAGTAGGAAAACGAAATTATTGGGGTTGCTCCTTGAGCGGCCACGTTAAATGCAAGCGGATATGTAAGCAATAACTGTCCAGCGTTGTAAGAATGAATTTGGACTCGAAAAACATAACTCTTGCCCGCAGCAAGAGTGCCGAATGCATCGGAAACTTGAGAGCTCCCCAAAACGCCTTGAATATTTGAAGCAAACGAAATTCCCCCTTGATAGGCACTCGATGGACCGATAGAGCCTGCTGTGCCTGCGGGACCACTTGGACCTGAGGCGCCAGGAGCGCCAGTAAGTCCAATACCTCCAGTTGCCCCTGCAGAACCAGGGGATCCAGTTGCTCCTGGCGAACCTTGAGGTCCTGCTGCACCCGCAATTCCAGGCGAACCACTTGCACCTGCGGGTCCAGGAGAACCCGCCGCACCTACAGCACCGATCGCGCCCGCAGGACCTGTTGGACCGATTGATCCTGGTGTTCCAGGCTCGCCTCTTGGACCCACGGGCCCAGCAATACCTTGAGGTCCGATGGACCCGGCACTTGAAGAACTTTTGCCATCAAGTCCGTCAGAACCGTCGGCCCCTTTGGCACCCGTAAGTCCTTTGGGACCACGCAAACTAATCGGATTTGGCCAACCGGATTTATTCTTTGGACCATAGAAAGAGAAGGTTTTTGTGTCGATATAGAAATCACCTTCATTGCCCACGGAACTTTGCGGAGTAGTAGTTCCGCTCAAGATCGTGTTCGGGGCAGCTGTCGTAACGCGCCCCGCCATTAAGAGGCGTGCAAATTCGCGTTTAGTGCCAGCATATGAAGGTGGGATTGCGAGAGCATTGATGAGAATTACCAAAATGACGCCGCAGGAGAAGAGGCTCCTTGAGTTCTTCACTATCCGCTCCCCGTTAATGTCGACTCAGAGTCACCAAGTTTTTACTCAGGGTTATCAGCAAACAATCAGGAATCCCCTCATGGAAGGGTCTTAGAGGCTAAGGATTGCCCTATCTGAGCGTGTGAGAAGTGAAAAATGCTGGCACTCACTCTTGGAAACTCTAACGGCGCTCTCAGCATTTCCGAGCAACTTCTTCAGACTGAAGGAGTTACCTACAAGTAGTCGATGACGAAGGGTCGTTGGCGAAAAATCCCCTCGGGGACGGAAAGCAGGGACAAATAATGTCGTCAAAACGAAAAGTAATAACGGTGGCAGTTACCACCGTGGCACTCTCACTAGGCACCATAGGGTTCGCGTCTGCGACGAGCGCTAAGAGTTCCGTGAAGGTGAAATCCTCGATCGCGAATTCGATCGCAAATCAAACAGGTGTCCACATGGGTGGATTTGGCTACGGGGAACAGGGCAATCAACTTGCCTCGGTCCTTGCAGGTCTCGTAACCAAAGGAACTCTGACGCAGGCTCAGGTTGATGCAATTAACGCCGCAATCACTGCCGCGCGTGCTGCCAACCAAAATCAGGGAGTCGCAGAGCGTACGGCACGTTTGCAACTAGTAGCAACAACAATCGGAATTGATGTTGCTACTTTGCAGACACGTTTGAGTGCTGGTGATTCACTTGCAACTATTGCTGGTGCAAAGACCGCTGCACTTATTGCCGCCCTTGTTGCAGAGGAGACAAAAGAAATTGATGCAGCAGTTACTGCAGGAAAAATCACGGCCGCACAAGCCACAACACTAAAAACTAATCTGACAGCTCAGGTCACCGCAATGGTTAACGGCACAGGCGGTATGCATGGTGGCTTTGGTGAAGGAATGGGTCAAGGCTTTGGTGAAGGAATGGGTCAAGGCTTTGGTGAAGGAATGGACAGTGGCACGCAGGTCTTGAATTAAAGGCAATTTTGGTTGACCACCTGAAGCAACGTGGCCACGAAGTTATAGATCACGGCCCCTTCGAATATGACGCCCTGGATGACTATCCGGTCTTCTGCATCCCTACCGCACAAGCCACTGCGACAGACCCGCAATCCTTCGGAATTGTCCTTGGCGGCTCCGGCAATGGCGAACAAATGGCCGCAAATAAAGTGAAAGGAATCCGTGCCGCGCTGGTGTGGAGCAATGAGATTGCAAAGCTAGCCCGCGAACATAACAATGCCAATGTCATCTCTATCGGCGGTCGGATGCACTCCCCCGAAGTCTGCAAGGAATTAATCGATACTTTCATCGCAACGCCTTTTAGCAACGATGAGCGACACATGCGCCGCATTGGTCAAATAGCTGATTTCGAAAATGAAGGAATGATCTAGACTTTTCTGTAGATCAGATCTGTGACTCGATGTTTCTTACGAATTCCCTGTCCTTCAAATCTGGTGATCGGTCGCCAATCGGGTCGCTCCACTTCGCCCCCAATAAAGAGTGGTGAGTTGGAGAAGCGTTCCTCAATCCACTCTGAGTAAGGGTGCCAATCGGTTGCGACGTGGAAAGTTCCTCCAATCTTGAGTTTGGAATGAATAAGCTCGATAAAGCCTTCATTCACTATCCGTCGTTTGTGGTGACGGGTCTTGGGCCACGGATCCGGGAAGAAGAGATGGATGCCATCTAGAGACTCATCGGGAATCATCGCCATCAGGACCACGTGTGCGTCTTCATCCATAACGCGAACGTTGGATAACTCGGACTCCTCAATTGAAGCCAGTAATTTTCCAATACCAGGTTGGTGAACATCCACCGCCAGGAATCCCCTTTGGGGGAATTTCTTTGCAATATCAATCGTCGCCTCGCCCATGCCGAAGCCAATTTCAATGAAGATTTCCATAGCATTGGGAAAGAGGGAATCAAAATGGAACCTCTCCGCGCCGAAGTCAATGCCGTATTTATCCCACAATTGCTCACGGGCCACTTCCTGGGCAGCGGTTATACGTGTCCCACGTAACTTAAAGCTCTTGATAGTTGGTGTGTCCACGAGCCCACCCTTTCATGATTGGATAGAACAACGGAATCGAGCATCACCGCCTATAAGGAGTTCAATGTGCCAGGAATAAATCTCACCCGCGCCGAAGCAAAAGAGCGCGCCAGCCTGCTCAAGGTCCACAGTTACGATATCGACTTGGATCTCACCTCAGGTACAGAGACATTCATTTCAAAAACCGTCATAAAATTCACCGGCTTAAAACCAGGGGCACCCACTTTTATCGATGCGGTTGGCAAAAGGGTCATCTCTGCCACCCTTAACGGAGCAGCGTTGGACGTCTCAGATTACGATGGGCAGTCAATCCTCCTTCCCTCGATTGCCGCCGAGAACGAACTCGTATTGGGCATTGAGGCCATCTACTCAAAATCTGGCGAAGGACTTCATCGCTTCGTCGATCCTGCGGATGACGAGGTCTACCTTTACAGCCAGCACGAGGTCGCGGATGCTCGCCGTACCTTCCCGTGCTTTGACCAACCAGATCTCAAGGCCACCTTCTCAATAACGACACTCGTTCCATCTCACTGGGAAGTAATTTCAAACAACCCAACTAAATCAGTGACCGAAGTTGGAACAGATAAGAAGCGCTGGGTCTTCACCACAACTCCGGTTCTTTCTACCTACCTCACTGCGGTCGTTGCCGGTTCATATCATCGAGTAGACGATATTTACGTCGGCGAGAAAACCGTGCCTCTCGCACTCTTCTGCCGCAGGTCACTCGCCCCTCA
>JACPZY010000089.1 GCA_016195215.1 Actinomycetota bacterium
CACCAGCCGCTTCGCCCAACGCATGAGGCCACCCTGTTGAACAGCGATATCAACGCTGTAATCCCGAGAGACCTTCGCCAGTGCTCCGCGAATTTCCTGTTGGGAAGCGCCCGAAACTACAAATTCAAAGGCGGTGATGGGGTAAGAAGCGGTCCTGTAAATACGCTCGATGTTGGCTTGATGGTTGGCCAGCTCGCCAGAGATCGCGGCGATAGCCACAGGATGGAGCGCTCTGCCTAAAACTGTCACATGGAGAAGCCCAGATTTGGCGGCGATTGAGTCAGGGGCGAGGTGAGAGAAAGAAAGTGCTATATCGACGCCCAACTCCTCACCACAAGCGGTTAAATCTGCCTCAATCGCCTTCGCATGGGAAGGATCAAGGGAGATGAGGGCTGTGAGGATGAGTCGCTCCCGAATCACCACCTGCTCGATATCCAGAACGGTGACCGTGAAAGGGGCGAGGGCCGAAAAAAGGGCTTGGGTGATTCCGGGGGCATCTATGCCCGAGAGAAGGATCAACCCGGTAAATGGATGGGCAATCCGAGCTACTGGCATGTGGCGAGGTTACCCTGAATTTGGAGCCCCTTGTGGCGACGGTGAGCGCCCAATGCCACTATCTTTCTATCCCTATGAGTCAACGTACCGTCCTTTCCCTCTCCGATGTCAGCGTCCGACGGGGAGATCGCGTGATTCTGGGTCCGGTTAATTTCTCGGTCGCCGAAGGGGAGCGGTGGGTAATTCTGGGACCCAATGGCGCGGGCAAGTCGACACTTCTCAACCTTCTCTCGGCTATGAGCTTCCCAACTTTTGGCTCGGTAGAAATTCTTGGCCAGGTTCTCGGAAAGGTGGATGTTTTTGAGCTCCGCCCTCGAGTGGGTTTCTGCAGTTCTCTCATGGCCGAAAATATTCCAGGCGATGAATTGGTAAGAGACGTTGTTCTGACAGCTGCTTACGCCATTATCGGACGATGGAACGAACGGTATGACCTTTGGGATGAATCCCGCGCAATTGCGCTGCTCACGACCTTCGGCGTGCGAGATTTAGGCGATCGCGAATTTTCTACCCTCAGCGAGGGAGAACGGAAGCGAGTTCAAATCTGTCGAGCACTTATGGCGGACCCGGAAATTCTCCTCCTTGACGAACCTGCAGCAGGACTGGATCTAGGAGGGCGCGAAGATCTCTTGAAACGCTTTGCGAAATTCTCCAGCGATCCACAAGCCCCGGTGACAATTCTGGTCACCCACCACATTGAAGAAATTCCTGAAGGCACAACGCATGCTCTGCTTTTGGAAGATGGACTTATCGCAGTGTCGGGACCAGTCGACCAAGTGATCACATCGGAGTATATTTCAGCAGTCTTCGGTCTTCCCATTGAGGTGCAGAAAGAAGGAGCGCGATTTTTCGCTAAAGCCCAATGAAACGAGCGGATGGTATCTTCCTGCAGGATGTTCATCCAGAGTGGATTGAAGCTCTTGAAAGTGTAAGACCGAGAATCGAAGAGATTGAGAATTTACTAGAGGGCAAGTTTTTCAATCCGACTCCCGAAAATGTTTTCCGCGCACTGCGATTTCCGCTCAACCACACCCAAGTCGTGATATTTGGCCAAGACCCTTATCCCAATCCCAATCATGCCATGGGTCTGGCTTTTTCGATTCCTCCAACAGTGAGGCCGTTGCCGCGGACTCTGGTGAATATCTTCCGTGAACTTCACGACGACATGGGCGTTGAAATCCCTCCCAGTGGGGATCTCTCGCCATGGAGCGCCAGGGGAGTGCTACTTCTCAACCGAATTCTTACCACTCCACAAGGGGTGAGCGCTGGTCATTCAAATCTTGGATGGGAATCTATTACCAACGAGATTGCTCGGATACTCGGGGAGCGAGATGTAGTCGGGATTTTCTGGGGCAATTACGCCAAACAATTACTGAGATATTTTGCGCCTGAAAATTCCATTCAATCCGTCCATCCAAGTCCGCTATCGGCTGATGGTGGCTTCTTTGGTTCAAAACCTTTTAGTAAGACCAATCAATTGCTTGCCCTACGTTCAAAGCAAGCAATTGATTGGTCTTTAATCTAATTTATCCGATCAGCTAACCAATCCAGGTATTTATTGGAGAGGTGAGGAAATAGATCATAAATAGGACAGAAACAAGAAGTAGAAGGGGATGGATTTCCTTCCGTCGCCCTTGAATCATCCGAATTACTACGTGTGAAATGAAGCCCGCACCAATACCTACCGAAATACTGTAAGTGAATGGCATCAAGATAATCGTGAGGAAGGCAGGAATCGCAATCCCAAGATCTTCCCAGTCCACATTCTTAATCTGCGTCATCATCAAAAACCCAACGATGACAAGGGCAGGAGTCGCTGCTTCGTATGGAATCACGGCTACCAAAGGTGCAAGGAATGTTGCGAAGAGGAAGCAAATTCCGGTAACAACTGAGGCAAGTCCTGTACGTGCTCCTTCGCCAACCCCCGATGCCGATTCGATATAGGAGGTGTTAGATGAAATGCTGGCCGCACCACCAGCGACCGCCGCTAAGGAGTCGACAAGAAGGATCTGCTCTGTCTTTGGAATCATTCCCTCGGAATCAATCAGACTTGCTTCGGCTGCAATTGCAGTGACTGTTCCGACTGTATCGAAAAAGTCAGAGAGCAGGAGCGTGAAGACGAGCAGGATCGCCGCTATGACCGAGACTCGGCTAAACGAACCAAAGAGACTAAAATGACCAAAGAGTCCAAAATCTGGAGTATCAACAATTTTAGAGGGGATAGTCGGAACGTTAAGACCCCAGCCCTTGGGATTGAACTTCTCTGGTGAAATAAAACTTGGACCAATTTTGAAAGCTGATTCGATAATTACGGCAGCAAGAGTTGCCAGAGCTATACCGATGAGAAGCGCCCCTTTAACTTTCTTAACTAAAAGTCCGATCATGAGGAACAATCCGAATGCAAATATAATCACCGGCCATCCAACAAGTGTTCCGTTATCACCTAAGGTAACTGGCACAGGTCCGGTCCCGGTTCGACGAACGAATCCAGAGTCGACGAGACCAATGAGCGCAATGAATAATCCGATACCGACAGATATCGCGATCTTGAGCTGTTGTGGCACTGCGTGAAATACGGCGGTTCGAAATCCCGTGAGAACAAGGACAGTGATGATCAGACCCTCAAGAACAATCAGACCCATCGCATCTGCCCAGGACATCTTTGAGGCAATAC
>JACPZY010000057.1 GCA_016195215.1 Actinomycetota bacterium
TCCAACATCAGCGATTGTTGGTGGCGGTATTCCCATCGCGGCGGGTGCAGCTCTTGCTTTTCAAACCCAAGGGACGGATAGTGTGAGTGTTTCCGTCTTCGGTGATGGCGCGTCCAACATCGGCGCATTCCATGAAGGCCTTAATCTCGCTGCGATCTGGAACCTTCCTGCAATATTTATCTGCGATAACAATATTTACGGGGAGTACAGTCGGATCGAGAAGACAACACCGCTTGAAGATCTTCATCTGAGGGCGGATAGTTACAAGATGCCTCACTTCTCTCTCGATGGGATGGATATTCATGCTGTCCGAAAGGGAGTGAAAGTGGCGGTGGATCGGGCAAGAAGTGGCGGCGGCCCGACCCTTATTGAGGCCAAGACTTATCGATTCGCTGGTCATTCCCGTGCGGACCAAGCTCTCTACCGTCCAGAGGGCGAGCTTGAACTCTGGCAGAAGCGGGATCCAATCAAGGTCACCCAGGAGGATTTGATTTTAAGAGGCGTCTTCACCCTGGACCAGGCAGAGAGGATCAAGGCTGACATGAAGAGAACTATTGAGGACGTTGTGGCGACCTGCAAGGCATCCCCAGAACCGACTCTTGCTTCAATGTTCCAAAATATCTGGACGTCAAAGGCAGTTGCTCGTTCATGAGATCGACAATAAAGATGCCACGCGTGGGCGACACCGTAGATTCGGTTTATCTCGTTTCATGGAAGAAATCGGTCGGTGAAGAAATCGCCGTCGGTGAGATGCTTCTGGAGGTTGAGACCGACAAAGCAACCGTAGAGGTGCCTTCGCCGATAGCAGGAAAGATTGTTGAACTTCTATTCGAGGAAGATGATGAAATCAAAACCGGAGATCCAATTGTAATTTGTGAAGGTCTGTAACAGACGGAGGGGACCTTGTGATGGGGAAGATTGAAAAGATTGAGACTATCCCAATTCGCGTACCGCTTAAGCACTTGTACAAGGGTTCTTATTACAAGATGCGCAATCGTTGCACGATTATTACCCGCATAACAACTTCGGATGGTGTCATTGGACAGAGCTATAACGCAGATACTGACGAAGAACAGAATGAAGTTCTTTCAATCATTCACGATGAGGTCGTACCTTTAATTACAGGTATAGATGCTCGGCAAGTGGAGAAGATTTGGCATGCGATGATTCCAGTAACACTGGATCAACTTCGCGACCGAGCCATCCCAATGCAGGCAATCGCCTGTATCGATAGCGCCATCTGGGATGCAGTCGGTAAATATGCGAACCAGCCACTCTGGCGACTCTGGGGTGGTTTTAGAGACCGTATTCCAATGATCGGTATCGGCGGTTATTACGGTTCAAGTGAGGCTGATCTTGAACGCGAACTCGCTTTCTTTAAAGATGAGATTGGCATGGTCGGAATGAAGTTCAAGATTGGCGCGAAACCGCCAGAAGAAGATGCAGCACGTCTTCGGCTGGCAAAATCTATTGTCGGAGATAATTTCGCTTTCGTAGTCGATGCCAATCAGGGATACACCGTCAGTGAGGCATTGAATTTTCTTTCCCAGATTGAGGGCGAGATTCCTCTTCGCTGGTTTGAAGAGCCGACACGTTGGCATGCCGACTGGAGAGGGTTGAAAGACGTCCGCCTCCGAGGAAACGTCAACGTCGCAGCCGGGCAGAGTGAAATTTCCCGCGTAGGAATGCGGGAAATGATGGTCAATGGCGCAATCGATGTCTGTAACTTTGATGCTTCATGGGGCGGGGGACCGACCGAATGGCGTCGAGTTGCTGCGCTTGCACTGGCCTTTGACGTTCAACTTGGTCACCATGAGGAAGCGCAGGTTGCTGCGCCACTCCTTGCTTCAGTTCCTCATGGCACATACGTGGAGGCATTCTCACCAACACGTGACCCGATTTTCTGGCAGATGCTGGCTAACCGTAAGCCGCTAGAAAATGGAGAGTTCTTGCTGCCTCACACACCAGGATTTGGGTGGGAATTGAACGAGGACTTTATCGATCAGTATCGAGTGGATAAGTAATGGCGAGAGTTTCAATCTACGGCACCGGGCAGTTGGGTAATGCCGTCGCACGGTTGCTACAAGAAGTCCCCAAGCACGAAGTCCTTGGGCCATTTCACCGTAGTCAGCGCAGAGAGGCACTTACATCTGGCGCAGAGGTTGTCATCATCGCCACGACTACGAGATTCAAAGACGTCGCCGAGGATATCGAGCTTGCGATTAATAGTGGTTCAAATGTTCTGGTCTCGGCCGAAGAGTGCGCTTACCCCTGGGCTGTTGATGTTGTCCTCTCGGAGAAGTTGGATGCGCTTGCCCGGTCAAAAGGGGTAAGCATCGCGGGTGCTGGCGTGAACCCGGGATTGATCTTTGATTCTCTTGTCCTGACCCTTCTGGGTGCGGCACCTCGTGGCTGTACCGTGGCTGTCCGCCGTACGGTAAGTATCGCTGGATTTGGTGCGACAGTTCTTCGACGAATTGGCCTCGGTAAGAATCCGAAAGATTTCGCTGACGCGGTTGTGCGCGAAGAGATCCTGGGGCATGCGGGTTTCCCTCAGTCGATGCAGGTCGTGGCCTCTGCCATGGGATTGAAAATTGAGAGCATTAAGAAGGAGTTATTGCCGCTCATTACTGATAAGGAAATTGATCTGCCGAACCGATTTATTGTCGCCGCAGGCGAGAGTGCGGGAGTGAATCAGACGTACACGGCATATGTCGAAGGTAAGCCTTGGTTTACTTCGCATTTCTACGGACATGTTGATCTACCTGGTATTGGTAAGAGCGCTATGGACGAGATTGAGTTATCTCTCAATGGCGGGGTATTCCAAACGATTCAACTCAAGCCTGGTATTAATTCCCAAATTGGATCGCAGAATATGGTGGCAAATTCGATTCAAAGAATCATAAATGCGCGCAGTGGCTGGATTACTGTGGCAGATATGGAACCTGCTTACCCCGAAAGCACAAGCCGCTAGAAACCATCGAGATATTGGAGATGAGATGTCCATTCCAACAATCGCCCGCGTAACGGTTCACCCGGTTACTTACCCGGAGCCAAATGATAATAATTCAATGCGATTCCTTACTTTTGTCCGTATCGAGTCCACGGATGGCCATGTCGGTTGGGGAGAGGCGATTACTCAATTTCCAGGAAGCACTCGCGGAACCGTTGAGATCGTTAAAGCGCTCGCAGACGACCTGATTGGGAAAGACCCTACACAGAATCTAGGAATCTGGCGCGACATCCGCAAAGCAACATGGTGGTACTCATACCGCGGGGGGCTTGTTCACTTCGCTCTTTCTGCAATTGATATTGCGCTCTGGGACCTTAAAGGAAAGATCACAAGTCAATCACTTATTCAGATGATTGGTCAGCGGGATAGTTCAACAGATCTTCGGATTCCGGTTCTTGCTTCCACACATGTTTTCAACGCCAACCTAGATATCGAAGTTGCTCGGCATGCGAAATATGTTCAAGAAGGTTACATGGGCTTCAAAATTGGAATGGGTAAACGAGGCGATGCCCGCATCGGTTATGACGTGGATCGCGATATTAAATTTGTCCAAGATCTCCGCTTCGCTGCCGGTCCAAAGGCATGGATCATGATGGATCGCGGACAATCCCTCAATTGGAGGCTGGATGAGACGATTGCCCGCGTTCAGGCCTGGGAAGAGTCAGGATTGAAGTGGGTTGAGGAACCATTTGAGCCGTGGGAGTTTGAACACTTCCGCAAACTTCGCCAACAGATAACAACGATGATCGCCGGTGGAGAGAGAGAATGGGATTACCGCGGTTACTCTGAAGTTATCAACTCTGGAACACTAGATGTCGTCGGAGTAGATGTCGGACGTGTTGAGGGAATAACAGGAATGCTCTCGATTATTAAGTTGATCGAAGCAGCCGGGCTCTGGTTTAACTCACATGCATGGTCAAGTGCAATTAACACAGCAGCTTCAATTGCGCTCTCTGCTTCAACGTCACGATGCCTTTTACAAGAACTCAAACCAGATGAGAATCCGATGCAACATGAATTAATCGAAGAGCCATTCGTAGCTTCAAAGGGCTCAATCGGAGTCCCGGATAAGCCAGGCCTTGGAATCACAGTAAACGAGAAAGTTGTCGCCAAATATGCCTTCTGACCCGACGGGATTCTCCGATCTATCAATTGGAAAGGGGTTAGAGGACAGAGTTGTTATTGTCACTGGCGCTTCAAGCGGCATTGGGAGGGCGACCGCACTTCTTTTTGAACGGGTCGGCGCAAGAGTCTGTGCCACGGCACGCGATGGAGAAGGCCTGGAGTCATTATCTGCGGAGATGAAAGATTCTTCACGTCATCTATTTCTCACCGTGGATATCGAGAAGAGTAAGGAGTGCGAGGGAATCATTTCCCGAACCTTCGAGCATTTCGGCGAGATGCTTGTACTCGCGCACGTCGCGGGTGCGTTGCGTCGCAAGCCTCTTTACGAAGTGACAGAAGAGGATTGGGATTACCAACTCAATGTGAATCTTCGCGCGGGCTTCTTCCTCAACCGAGCGGCAGGCAGAGCGATGATTGAGCGGAAGATTCCAGGGAGAATCATCAATTTCACTTCCACTTCTTGGATGATGGGCCCGCTCTACGGTAGCGATGCATATGTTGCCGCAAAGGGTGGCGTGGTCTCAATGTCGCGCGGCTTCGCCCGTCAGTTTGGCCCGCAAGGAATCCGCGTCAATGTTGTGGCACCTGGGCAGATCAACACTCCCATGCAGCATGTCGGTAATTCGCCGGAGCTTGTCGCTGCAGCTGCGGCAGCAAGTCCTCTTGGGCGAATGGGCGAGCCGGATGAATTAGCGCGCGTCACAGTTTTTCTTGCATCCGACAACGCGTCTTTTATTCACGGAGCCACCATAAATGTCAGCGGCGGGACGCTTCTCTACTAGAACTTATTTTCCTGCAAGGAAGCGCTGAGGGTTCTCCTGAGTCAGCATCTTGATTTCGGCCTCGGTAAGACCCGCACTCTTGAGCATCGGGAGAAACTTGATGAGGAGATATCCGTAGCCCTGACCGCCATGTGCGACCATGCGTGAGCGTCCCGCGATATCGGTACTAATAAGAATCTTCGTGCCATGACCTTCACGTACCAGGGTGGTAATCGATTGGGCACGGAGCTCGTCAGTCTGTTTATCAAGTTGGCCGACGGCGTCATATGCAATCCAGACTCCACGATTGAGCAACTTCCGCGAGTAGTTCAGATCTCGATTGGTATCACAGTGACCAATTACAGTGATATCCAGGTCTGCTCCCGCCGCTTCTAAAATGTTGAGTTGGTCGACACCGATCTCAGTAAAGAGCGCATGTGTGCCAATGGGAGTGCCAGTTTCAATCTGGGCTTTAGCAGCGGCCTGTAAAACCCTAGTCTCGGTAGGTGTGATCCTCCTGTGATGCGTACCGAGTTCGCCCATAAATCCTGCGCGGATATCCGTGCCTGGAAAACCAACGGTGATGTGGGCGACCAGTCGTTTGGTGATGTCAGCAACTGACATCTCATGCAGCCAGGATGGGTGGTACATATCCCAGTAAAAGCCAGTGCCAGCAATAATTTTTACACCGGTCTTCTCGGAAATATCACGCAATCCCTCGGGATCTGGGTGGAGTCCATAGACAGTCTGCTCGACGATTGTCTCACCGCCGGCTTTTTTGAATAGGGCAACCTCATCTACCATCATCGCGCGCTCAAGGAGAACGCCCTCTGAATTTCTCCGTACATCGTACGTATCCACTATTAAGTGCTCGTGAGGTAGAATTACACCCAGTTGATCCGCAGGAACTGGTCCAGTGACTGTTTGAACATTTCTCATAAGATTCTCCCTTTAGTTCGCTTAGGTGCCTAGGGTCTGGGGTGCTGATAAATTCAGAGCGGTTCGCAATTTCTCAAAAATAATACCCACCACTCTCCGGGCTTCAGGTACGGCGCCTAACGTGAACACGAATCCATGAGGGAGAGTTGTGGCGACTAGTAATTCAGTATCCACTCCGTCCTTCGCGAGTTTCTCTGCGTACCTTTTCCCGTCGTCTTTGAGTGGATCAAATCCCGCAATAACAACCAAGGTGGGTGCGACAGATGTGTAAGAGGTAGCGGCATGAGGAACCGCGTAGGGATCGCTCGAATCGCTATCTCCGCCGAGGTAATTACTCCAGAAATAACTCATTGCACCCTTTGAAAGTCGGAAGCGTGGATCGGGGCCCAACTCCTGCATGGAGGGAGTATCTAAATCAGTGCCGCACGCCGGGTAGAGAAGTAATTGGAAATTGATGAGCCCATCTCCCATATCACGAGATTTAATTGACAGAGCCGCCGCCAAATTTCCACCAGCACTATCTCCAGATACGGCAATCTTCTCGGGCACAAATCCGAGATTTCCCGCCTTTACCCACATTAGAACATCCCAGCAATCATTGAAGGGGGTTGGATATGGATTCTCTGGTGCGAGTCGATACCCGACTGATACAACTGCGCACCCTACTTCCAAGGCCATCTCGCGGAGAAATACATCGCATGAATCAATTGAGAGGAGAGTCCAACCACCGCCGTGCGCGTAGACGATTACAGGGGTTGGATCTAATGTCGGTCGATAAATTCGGATTGGGATATTAAATCCATCTGAAGCGGGAACTGTTACATCAGCGATTGCCGTAAGAGGACGCGAAGGACCTGTTATATCTGCCGTAAGGAGACCAGAGTTGCGCGCTTCATCTAGCGGAACCTCTTGAATAGGGCGCGGACTCTGTGAATTCCAGAGCTCAACGACTCTCTTTGAATCCGGATCAAGCTCACGAGCTACGTCTTCCTTCGAAAACTCGGTACGAAGCATCTCAGTTCGATTCCGCCTTCAGCGAGGTAAGTAATGCAACCGACTCTTCAATTAAGATCCGGCTGGCGTCCGGCGAGAATGGCGCTGGGTGTCCGTATCCGCGCTGTGCAACTGTCGGCTCGTAACCGCCGTATTTATACTCCTCAGGTGTTGAAACATACCCAAGGACTCCTTGGCAGTAGCCGGCAAAGATTGTCGTCTCGAAGGGGGAGCGGCGGCGAACTTCCGCGCCGATTTCCGTAAATAGCTCTCCGGGTGTTCCGATGATTGCTGTATTGCCAAGTCGTGCTGCCCAGATTTCCCCTTCAATAGTTTCTGGAAGTGGGCCCTTTCTAGCCATATCGAGAATTTGCGAAAGCCAGGTGATGTGATAGCCAATGGGATTGAGGA
>JACPZY010000114.1 GCA_016195215.1 Actinomycetota bacterium
CGTACAACTGGTACTTGAATGCGAGTTGCCATGCCAAAAATCGTGCCCAGGAAGTGACGCATCACAACTGCTAGCGAGTGCGTGTGACGATGGTGGAAACTAAAGGTTTGGCAGCTGGCTTTTTCTTGTCCGTGCGTACCAATTCAATAACAAGCCGCCCGTCTAAAGCTTCTACTAGGCGCATCAAGGTTGATGTTGTCGGCGCGAGAATGCCACGCTCCATCCGGCTAATGTCTGCTTGCTGCACTCCGGACAAATCCGCAAGAGCACGCTGAGTGAGCGCGCGTTCTTGCCGCGCCTCAATTAATGCACTCCCCATCGCGTAAGCATGTGAGAAAACCTCAACGGCTTCTTTCCCATCAGCACTTAACCGTGCACGGCGTTCAACAGAGTATGTGTCGTATTTCTTGGCCATGGTTCTCTCCTCTTCGGGTTTAGAATATGTGCTTTTACACATCATGTCAACTGGGCCAATTTCACCTGGTTCTCGCCCTCCACTCCTTCAAACGTTTTCTTGCCAGGTTGATTTCACGTTCTTGGTTTCGTTGACTGTCATTTCCTGCCTTGTCGTAACCGTGAAGTAGCAGGACGACTTTCTCTCCATAGAAGTGAACGAACAGCCTCAGCAAGATCTTTTCAGAGACCTTTGAGGGATCTTTCGCAGCATCTGAATACATAGCCTTGATTTCGGCAGTAGTATTCCGGACGCGAAATTCCCACAATCCGCCGCCGAGAGCGGTCAGCCATTTGGTGTCGCCAAGGGTCAGGCCTCTAGGTTGGAGGATGAGCAAGATGGCGGCATCCATAGCCGCGAACTTCTGGTCGGTGAGACTATCCAACCAAGATTCCACGGGTCTACCGCCATGGGTATTCTCGTAGAATTCCGCGCTCCAAATAATCATTTCAAAATATTCTAGATATAACCACCGACATTAAAGATTGCAACCACTCCATTATTTACTTTCCGTGACATAGGAGTCCCGATATCGCGACATCGAAAAATTTTAGATGTATTCATTCGTAAGATCATGAAAGAATTGGAGTCGGAGTTGGGAGAGAGGTGGCGGAAAGAATGATCAAGACTACGTACAGGGCCAATGTAGAAAAAGCAGGAAAATTTTGGGTTATTTCTGTCCCAGTAATTCGTTTACTCCACACACAGGCACTTTCCAAGAGTGCGATCGAACCGATGACTAGGGAAGCAATCTCAATGATGCTCGACGTTGCGCCATCAAGTTTTGATCTTGAATTTGAGTTCATCTCAGCCCAATAACGGGCGAACGCGGAACCCAATGGACCGAAACGATAGTAACCGATACCTGGGCAGAAGTTGACCGATTCATTACACTCTCGGATTGCGCCACGGTTACGGTTAATACCTCGACAAGGTTCACCGACGGTGATCAAATGGGCTTCGGCGCCGAAATTGGAATATCCAACCAGAAACTCCACGCCCGTGGCCCTAGGGGACTAGAAGCAATGACCACGACGAATTAGATCGTAAAAGGGACTGGTCAGATCCGCCAGTAAAGGAGATTTGTACATGACCCTCCGTGACTAAATTTGGATACGTGGCAATTTCAGTCCTGCTAAGTTCGGTCCGTTACCTTAGATCCTGCGATCATTGCGATTTCAGAAGGGGGAAAAGAATATGAACGACTCTTGGGATGAAAACGACCCGCATTCTGAAGCAATTAACATCCTTCAGAAACGTATGAGAAATTTCGAGAGATTAGATTCTTTTCCGAGCGGTTGGAGTTTATGGGAAAAGGTCAATCTTTCTGGAGATTTTCAGTATCCTGAATATATTCTGATTACTTTGATCCTTAGTCATCGGGTTTCGTCTCTGGACCCACTCGACAAAATGCAATGGGCGTGCGGTTTTCTATACAGGGGTGTTCCGTGCGCTATTGCTCTGCAGAAGACTGGCTTGCGCCTATTCACGTCTTCCCAAAGCGTTGAAACGATTGCACAAACGCAAAGTCATATCCCCCGTTCAGAACAGAGTAGGTCGGAGTCGGACTTGCAGGCGGTGTTAATCGCGGAGTTGAACGGTGCCTTGAATTTTGTGGAAAAGAGATTTATTGAAAAACTGTTCGTTGAATCTACGACCACTGATTCCATCTTTTTGAGAAATGACTATCAGTCCCTAAGGGAGATGTATCTCTACTTTCGAGAAAAATCCAATGAGTATTCGCACGGCAGTAAAGACGCCATTATGTGGGAGTTCCGGGATAACAGTGGTGATAGAGTTTCGGCAAAGTTCGAGATTGCCGAAATCTTGGCACCTTGGTTTGAACAAAGGGAGCGGTTTCGCAAAAAGGGTTACTATGAATTTGCCGCTGTTCTTGCATTCTTTAGTCTGTTAGAACATATCCTAGTTTTGCTAATGCCCCTTAGTCGTGAAGCATCAGCACTATCTTTGCATGAATTTTTAAAAAAGGATTTTAGGGAAAAGTGGGATCTAATTTTTACCGGAGAAGATGTTGAAAATCTGGGAATGCGGCAGGAAGTTTTCCAGATCGCAGAGAAATACAGAAATCTCTTTTCTCACGGTGGAGTGGCAAAAGGTGGAAGATCCCTTTATGTCAGTATTCGAGGAATTGGAATAATCACGAACCCAATGTTTAAGCGAAACGGAGATCCATCCCTCCCTTTTATTGAATTCTTACCCGAGAATCCAACCGTGGATTCAAAGGTTTTCCCTTTTTTCGATCAATTGGAACAATGGCTGACGAAGAGTTCGGCGAAATTCGGAATGAAATTCATTGAGGAGGGTTTGGACATTCCCCACAGTCGAAAATTTGCGTTGGATTTCATGGAGCTTTCCAAGGATGAGGAGAAATTCGAAGATTGGCTTAGTTTACGATCTGAAATGACGGAACGAGCAATGAATTTCGAACTTTAGACCTACTTCTTGGACACCGTTCCCAGTCAGCGATATCCGGATGTTCCAATTTCCCTTTGGCTCGTTGGTTTGTACCTGAATGAGTATCCAAATTCGTCCCAGGGGGCTCATCTAATAGACTCAACCGTATGAGCAACTTGTCGCCAAAGGACCTTGCGAACCTAGCCCGTCTGGCTCGGATAGAGATGACTGATCAAGAACTGGCCCATCTCTCCACTGAGATGGATGTCATCCTGAACGCTGTAGCCCGAGTACAAGAGGTGGCTACGACCGATATTCCTCCTACATCTCACCCATTGCCATTGCGTAATGTAACCCGTCCGGATGTTGTTGTTCCGAGTCTGACTCCGGAGCAGGCGCTTTCTGGTGCGCCGGCCAAAGAGGACGGTCGCTTTCGGGTGCCGCAGATTTTGGGAGAGGAAGCATGATTACTCACTCTGCACATGAGATGGCAGCCGCGATGGCGGCTGGAGAAATTACTTCTGAGAAGTTAACTCAACAACATTTCGATCGAATCGCTGAGGTTGATGCTGAAGTTCATGCTTTCCTTTACTTGGATCATGAGGGTGCGTTGGCACAAGCTCGCACTGTTGATGAGGCTCGTGGTAGGGGTGAGAAAGTTGGACCGCTGGCGGGTGTTCCACTTGCTCTCAAAGACATCATTGTTCAGAAGGGCATTCCAACGACCGCTGGATCCAAGATTCTTGAAGGGTGGCGTCCGCCCTATGACGCAACCATCGTTACGAAAATGAAGAATGCTGGGATTGTCATTCTTGGCAAGACGAACTGTGATGAGTTTGCGATGGGTTCTTCGACTGAGAACTCCGCATACGGTCCAACTCATAACCCTTGGGATCTGAGTTGCATTCCTGGCGGATCCGGTGGTGGGTCTTCTGCCTCGCTTGCTGCTTTTGAAGCGCCGTTAGCGATCGGTACGGATACCGGTGGATCGATTCGCCAACCGGCGGCGGTCACAGGAACTGTGGGAGTGAAGCCAACGTATGGTGGGGTTTCTCGGTATGGATTGATTGCGTTCTCATCGAGTCTGGATCAGGCAGGTCCGTGTGCTCGTACGGTTTTGGATGCTGCTTTGTTGCATGAGGTGATTGCTGGACATGATCCAATGGATGCAACGAGTGCCGATGTTTCGGTGCCCCAGGTTGTGAATGCTGCACGAAGTGGTGAAGTGAAAGGCATCAAGATTGGTGTCGTGAAGGAACTCAATGGTGATGGATACCAGGCCGGAGTTCGATCGCGGTTTGAGGAATCTCTCGAACTTCTTGCTAACGCTGGTGCGGAGATTGTTGAAGTCTCCTGCCCGAACTTTGAATATGCGCTTGCTGCTTATTACTTGATTGCACCGAGTGAGTGCTCTTCTAATCTCGCCCGCTTTGATGCCATGCGTTATGGAATGCGAAAGGGCGATGACGATGGAGTTTCGGCAGAACTCGTTATGAATATCACCCGTGAGGTGGGCTTTGGCCGCGAGGTGAAAAGACGCATTATTTTGGGCACTTACGCTCTTTCATCAGGCTATTACGATGCTTATTACGGAAGTGCTCAGAAAGTGCGCACGTTGATTATGCAAGACTTCAATAATGCATTTGCAAAGGCGGATGTTCTTGTATCTCCTACTGCGCCAACAACTGCTTTCAAGATTGGCGAGAAGGCTGATGATCCTTTGGCTATGTACCTCAATGACATTGCGACAATTCCAGTGAACATGGCGGGAATTGCGGGAATGAGTTTGCCATCCGGGTTGGCTCCAGAGGATGGATTGCCAACAGGATTCCAGATTATGGCACCTGCTATGCAAGATCAAAGGCTGTATTCAGTGGGTGCTGCTTTGGAGGCGGCACTGCTTTCTAAGTGGGGCGCGCCTTTGCTCTCGCGTATTCCCGCGTTAGGGGGTGCGAAGTGAGTCTTTCTTATGAGGATGTGATTGCGAAGTACGAGCCCGTACTTGGTCTAGAAGTTCACGTGGAACTCAATACCAATTCAAAGATGTTCTGCGGTTGCGCGACGGTTTTCGGTGCCGAACCAAATACTCAGACGTGTCCAGTCTGTTTGGGAATGCCGGGCGCCCTGCCCGTTGTTAATGAGAAGGCGATTGAGTCGTCCATTCTTATCGGTCTGGCACTTCATTGTTCGATCGCGCCGTTTAGCCGCTTCTCACGGAAGAACTATTTTTATCCAGATATGCCAAAGAATTACCAGATCTCGCAGTATGACGAGCCGATCTGCATCAACGGATATGTGGATGTTGAGATTGACACCGATGAAGGCGTGAAGCAGTTCCGTGTTGAGATCGAGCGCGTGCATATGGAAGAGGACACGGGAAAGTCATTGCACATGGGCGGGGCCACTGGCCGTATTCATGGTGCTGATTATTCGTTGCTTGACTTCAACCGTGCAGGTATTCC
>JACPZY010000026.1 GCA_016195215.1 Actinomycetota bacterium
AAATATACCCGCTCATCAATGCAGAAGCGATACTAAAGTAGGCCAAATTCCGCAGCTTTGGCCCGTAATTCCTCGCGGACACTGGGGTGCGCTGCCTTCTCAATGAGATTGCGGGCCTGGTCGTTCTGTGAGTGACCGAAGCAATCGGCGATCCCATTCTCTGTCACTACGTAACTATGCTGGAAACTCGTCACATTAGAAGTGAGCCGCGGAACGATCGTTGAGACATTCGCCTTGGGATGCCATGAAGGAAGAGCCACAAAGGAGTGGCCCCCACGCGAATGGAGTGAGCCGACAATAAAATCGGTTGATCCGCCAAATCCTGAGTAAATCTGCCCGCGGACATAAGTTGCGTTGGCCTGATCGAAGAGATCGACTTCAAGAGCGGCATTGATACTTGTCATCTTTGCCTGGCGTGCAATCTGACTCGGATCATTGGTCCGCTCGGTCCGCATCATCCGCACTTTTCGATTGAGATTGAGCCAGTCGTATAACTCCCGAGAGCCAAAGACAAAAGAAGCTGTCAGAAGAATCTCATCATCGAGTACGCCGCCCTTATGTAAATCATAAACGCCATCACTAAACATCTCAGTCCAGATACGAAGACCTTTCCGATGACCCAACTCTGCAAGGACTGAGTCAGGAACTCCCCCGATTCCAAGTTGTAATGTCGAGTCATCTTCAATGAGATGGGCGATGCGGGCACCGATTTCACGGGAGACGTCATCTGGGACCGTTGCTGGTTTTACCGTCAGCGGCTCGTCAACTTCGACTAAATAATCAATTTCACTCTCATAAATCTGGGCATCGCCATATGTGTACGGCATCTGCGCATTGGATTGCGCAATGACAAGGCCATTACGAGCCCGCGCGGCGTCAATTGCAGAGGGCAGGACATTTACCTCAGTACCGAGACTGACTGTATCGAACCGTTGCGGGGAGGCGTGCAGCATCACTACATCAGGGCGATAGTGGTCACGGTAGAGGACAGGAAGAAGACTCAGGCGAGTCGGAATGTAATTGAGCCGCGGATGTCTGCGCATCCCGGCACCGACAAAAGCGCTCTCGTACGTGACGCCTTCGCGATCAGGAATTCCCGGTTGGCCATTGAGCATATGAAGTCGGAATTCGGGAATGCATTGGTCAGCCAGCGAAAGGAGAGTCTTAGGTGTGGCGAAATTGCCTGATGCGACGATCCGGGGATTGGGTGGAAGTGTGGCGAGGACCGATTTGAGTTGTTCAACCGTCACTACACGCATAAAGCGAGGATACCGTACCGCTGCTTTTATATTAGCGTGGTGAGGTAAGAAGTAGTGTGACTGCAAGAAAGAGAATTCCCACAGCAGAGAAACCTGTAAGTCCTCGACGTACTCGCGGGCGCTCAAATATTTTAGATGCTCGGTCTATGACGCCGACAAGAAAGGTGTACCAGAGAGTTGAAACGGTCGCCTGTACAGAGGCAAGTATGAAGATCCCGAGCCCCAGTGAGAAATGCGCCGGTACAAACTGCGGAATGAAGGCCAACGCAAATACTGCGGCCTTTGCGTTGGTGAGATTTGTGAAGAGTCCAAGCCGATAGGCAGGTCCAATTTCAATCTTCGCGCTCCCGTTGTAATCGAACTTCCCATATTCATCGCAACTCCCTGGCCAGGGACTATGGCAAGGAGTAGAGAAGTCAGTGCAAAAGCAGGAAGAACTTCAAGAAGCGCGATCACCGTCTAGAAGTCGTCGTGGATCTATAGTGGAAAGAGCTGTGTCGTAAAAGTTTTGCGATCAACTACGAGCATGTGGTGGTTGGGAAGAGGTGCCCATCCATCTTGTGGCCAACCGGTGGACGCGACAAGGACTCCATCTTTATCTTTCCGGTAATTGAGTTCGTAATAATCTTCCAGACCGAAATCTGGCTTACGGGCAGGATCAAATTCGCTTACGACAATAAAAATATTCTCATTCATGATCATTGCGTTGATGCTGGAGTAATCACCATGCTCTTCTACCGTTTCAACGGCCCTTTTGACCCCTTCGACGAAGCCATGACGTTTGATCATCGTCATCATGAGATAGAAATATCGCTCGCTGTCGGTATCGCCGGTGATCAACCATGAGAAGGCTGGGTCTATGAATCCATCCAAGGCGCTTGGCGGGTATATCGCACCGTTATGGATAAAAGTAAAATCCTCGTAAACAAATGGGTGGGAGTTGTTCTCGCTTACTGGTAATCCCTTAGTGGCCCAGCGAAGGTGGAGCAATCCCCCATCGGCTTTAGCGGCGGCAATTGCGCTATCGAACTGCGAACTCGTATGCGCCATTTCGGCTGCACGGACCAGGTGGGCCTTCTCATCATCATGATCGATCGTTGCCACTCCCCAGCCATCACAGTGGATGGAGGAGAGGGCGACGAAATCCGAGAAATGTGAACCGGCAATTTCAGGGAATGTGGTCTTCTCGTTTGAGACAAAACCCATAAGTCTGCACATAAGGGGCATCGTACCTTGGAGCGCAGTCACCTGGCCGGAGACGACCAGAAAGCAAAAATCTTCTCTACCGACGAGTAGCGACACGTGAGAGGTAACTCTCACAATTGTGAGACAAATTTCACCGAATCAGCCACACTTTGCCTAGAAAGGTGAGGTCGGTTACCCCTGGTCGATCCACTTCCGACGTTCTTTCAAACGGAGAACGTTAAACGGCTCTAGGAGGATTATCTTGCCGAACACAACAGATGACGAACGTCGCTTAGCCGAACTCGGATATAAACAGGAGCTCCACCGAAGTTGGAGCGGTTTCTCCAATTTCGCAATCTCCTTCTCGATTATTTCGATTCTTGCGGGTGTCTTTACGACCTTTGCGCAGGCATGGAATAACGGTGGTCCGATTGCCATCTCCATCGGATGGCCGATCATTTCCGCATTCATTTTAATTATCGGATTGTGTATGTCTGAACTCGCCTCTGCCTATCCAACATCGGGTGGTATTTACTGGTGGGCATCCAAACTTGGTGGGGCGAAAGCTGGTTTCTATACCGGTTGGCTCAACTTAATTGGACTGCTTGCCGTCACCGCATCAATTGGGTACTTCGCAGCAGTTTTCTTAAACACACTCATCGGTTCAATTTCAGAGAGTTACGCTACGACATTCCTGGGTGGGGCATACTTAAAGCAGCAATTCTTCCTTTTCGTAGTGATTATGGCTTTAGTGACGGTAATGAATATATTCGGCGGACACCTGCTGGCCATTGTCAATAACGTCTCAGTTTGGTGGCATGTATTCGGCTCCGCAGCCATCATCGGCATCTTGGTATTTGCTCCCACAAATCACCAATCACTCAAATGGATGTACACGACGCAGATCAACAACTCTGGGTTTGGAAATAGCAATACGACCTTCTGGTTGTATGTACTCCCATTGGGTTTCTTGCTCACGCAGTACACGATTACTGGCTTTGATGCCTCCGCACACCTCTCGGAAGAAACACACGGTGCGCACATGGCCGCTGCTAGGGGTATATGGCAGTCGATCTTCTACTCCGCTATTGGTGGTTACCTGCTCTTAATGGCACTCCTATACGCTGCATCCAACACGGATTACATAAACTCCTTTGACCCGAAGGTGAACCCATATGGAGGCGGCTCTTCCATCGCCATCCTCTTTACAGCGCTTGGTAACGGCGCATTCTTTAAATTGATCTTGCTCATCAGTACTGCGGGGCAGATTTTCTGCGTGAACGCATCCCTTACCTCCTGCTCGCGGATGATGTACGCGTTCTCACGAGACGGAGCCGTACCCGGAGGAAGACTCTGGAAGAAGGTCAATAAGCACCGCGTTCCACTCAATGCGGTTTTTGTCTCTTCGATTATCGGTGTCATTATTACGCTTCCGGCTCTCTGGAAGACGTCAAGTGGTGCGCCGACCGCATTCTATGCAGTTGTTTCGGTAGCGGTTATCGGTCTCTACCTTGCATTTATGATTCCGATCTACTTGCGGTGGAAGATGGCACATAATTTCACCCCAGGATCATGGACATTGGGATCTAAATATCGATGGATGAACGTCGTTGCAGTGATAGAGATCCTCGTCATATCTGTCTACTTCGTCCTACCATTTACTCCAACGGGTATTCCATGGCGGAAGGATTTCAACTGGACTGCCGTGAACTACGCGCCAATTCTCACCTTTGGATCACTTCTCGTTCTCTGGATCTGGTGGCACCTCTCAGTTAAGAACTGGTTCAAAGGTCCACTCAGAACAATCGACGAGACTTAATCAATACCCAATAAACACTAATAAAAAAGCCCGCCGCACACGCGGCGGGCTTTTTTATTAAGAATTCGAATCAGATTATTACTCAGTAAAATATACGGGGTTGTCTTTTTATTGGAAACTGGAATACTAGCGATCATGTCATCACTTAGTTTAGAAGATTTAAAAAGCGAGATTAAATCCGGCAAAATCGATACGGTAATTGTTGCCATGACCGATATGCAGGGGCGTCTCGTTGGAAAAAGAATCCACGGTCAACACTTCCTGGACGACACTCTCCACCACGGAACCGAAGGGTGCAATTACCTTCTCGCCGTCGATATGGATATGAATACCGTTGATGGATACGACATGTCTTCATGGGAGCGCGGCTACAGCGACTTTGTTCTCTCCCCCGATATGTCCACACTACGACGAATTCCGTGGCAAGAGGGCGCAGCGATGGTTCTGGCCGACGTTAAGTGGCTTGATGGTAAAGATGTCGTTGCCTCGCCCCGTCAGGTGCTGCGCAAGCAGGTAGATGCACTTGCCGCTGCTGGAATGAAGGCAATGGTGGGAACCGAACTTGAATTCGTCCTCTTCAATGATTCATACGAGGATGCATGGAACAAGCATTACATCGACCTGACTCCGGCAAACCAGTACAACGTCGACTACTCCCTCATGGGCGGTGCACGTGTTGAGCCCCTCCTTCGCTCTATTCGTCTAAACATGGCCGGCGCAGGAATGATGGTTGAGTCCGTCAAGGGTGAGTGCAACTTCGGTCAGCATGAGATCGCATTTAGATACTCCGATGCTCTCTCCAACTGCGACAACCATGTCATCTATAAGAACGGCGCAAAGGAAATTTCTGCCGCTGCCGGATATGCCTTGACCTTCATGGCCAAGCCAAACCAGAAGGAAGGCAACTCCTCCCATATTCACTGCTCGTTCCGCGGACTCGATGATTCCATGGTGATGGCAGATGAGGCAGATAAAGAGCATGGCTTGAGCGATATTGGACGTCAGTTCATTGCTGGACAGATCGCCCACCTGCGAGAGATCTCACTTCTCTTCGCGCCCAATATCAACTCATATAAGAGGTACGTGCCTGGATCTTTCGCCCCAACAGCAATCCGCTGGGGCCGCGACAACCGGACCTGCGCCCTGCGCTTGGTCGGGCATGGGCAGAGCCTCCGTCTTGAGAACCGTGTTCCTGGCGGCGACGTCAACCCATATATGGCTGTTGCTGGAATCATGGCCGCTGGCCTTGATGGCATCAAAAATAAGATGAAGTTAGAGGATGCCTTTGCAGGCAATGCCTATGCTTCTGATTCAAGTCGTGTACCTTCCAGCATGCTTGAAGCACAACTGCTCTGGGCCGGTAGCGAATGGATCAAGGAGACATTTGGTAAGGAGGTCCAAGATCACTACACAAACTATGCCGAGGTCGAGTTGGCCGCTCATGGAAAAGCGGTCACTGACTGGGAGCTCTTCCGTAACTTCGAAAGGTCTTAATCCGTGTCACATACGTATGAGGTAATAAATCCCGCAACAGAGAAGTTGGTTCGAACGATCGAGCACCTTGATCTGGATGGAACTGATGCCGTAATCGCCAAAGCCGCAAAGGCTTACGAGACGTGGCGTCATGTTTCACCTGGTGATCGGGGCAAGATGCTCCGTCGCTTTGCCGAAGTTGTTGCTGACCATAAAGAAGAGTTGGCGCAACTGGAAATCGATAACTCAGGTCACACTCGGGGCAATGCGCTCTGGGAAGTCGATAATGTCGTCAATGTTCTTACTTATTATTCTGCCGCACCCGAGCGTCTCTTCGGTCGCCAGATCCCAGTGCCTGGCGGCATTGATGTCACATTTAAGGAACCACTCGGTGTTGTCGGCGTAATAGTGCCCTGGAACTTCCCGATGCCCATTGCAGGTTGGGGCTTTGCGCCGGCACTTGCTGCAGGAAACACGGTAGTACTTAAACCTGCCGAGTACACACCGCTGACCGCGATGCGTCTTGGCGAACTTGCTCTCCTTGCTGGACTTCCATCGGGAGTCTTCAATGTTCTGCCAGGAAAAGGCAGTGTTATTGGCGCACGGTTCGTCACACATCCAGCAGTTCGGAAGATTGTATTCACTGGCTCCACTGAAGTTGGCAAGGGAATCATGAAGGGCTGTGCTGATCAGGTGAAGCGAGTCACACTCGAACTTGGCGGCAAGAGCTCAAATATCATCTTCGCTGATGCAGATATCGCCAAAGCGGCAGCGAGTGCTCCGGGTTCGGTCTTTGATAATGCCGGGCAAGATTGCTGTGCTCGCTCTCGCATCCTTGTCGAGGCGAGTGCCTTCGACACCTTTATGGAGCACTTTGAGGTTGCGGTAAAGAAATTCCGCGTCGAAGACCCATCCCTTGCAACAGCGGAGATGGGGCCTCTTATCTCGCGCAAACAGTATGACACCGTTCAGACTTTCCTAGATGAGCCCGTAGCATTTAAGGGATCAGCGCCAACAGGTGCTGGATATTGGATGGCACCGACAGTTCTCCTTCCGAAGAACACACAGGCCCGTTCATGGCGCGAAGAGGTTTTTGGTCCTGTCGTCTCTGTGATGCCCTTTAAAGATGAGGCAGAGGGAATCGCAATGGCCAATGACAGCGAGTACGGCCTCTCAGGCTCCATCTGGACCCGGGATGTCGGGCGCGCCCTGCGCGTATCGCGCGGCATTGAGAGCGGAAACCTCTCGGTTAATTCGCACTCATCAGTCCGCTTCTGGACCCCTTTTGGCGGCTTCAAACAATCTGGACTCGGACGCGAGTTGGGCCCAGACGCACTAGATTCCTTTACCGAAGTTAAGAACGTCTTCATTTCCAACGATTAGGAGCCCAGAAAAATGTCTCAACGTCTAGAAGGTCGCGTCGCAACAATTACCGGCGGCGGCAGCGGTATCGGCTTTGCTACAGCAAAGCGGTTTGCAAGTGAGGGCGCCAAGGTCATCATCGTTGATATGAACGCCGAATCCGGCGAAGCGGCAGCAAAAGAAGTGGGCGGTATATTCGTCAAGGCCAACGTTACAGAGACCGCTGATGTCGAGAATATGTACAAGGTCGCCTTTGATACTTATGGGCGCATTGATATCGCATTTAACAACGCAGGTATCTCACCACCAGATGATGACTCGATTCTGACAACGGGTCTAGATGCATGGGATCGCGTCAACAAGGTCAACCTCACTAGCGTATTTCTCTGCTGCAAGTATGTCATTCCTTATATGCAGAAGGCCGGCAAAGGTTCGATCATTAACACTGCATCATTTGTTGCGACAATGGGCGCTGCAACATCGCAGATTGCCTACACCGCTTCAAAGGGCGGCGTTCTATCAATGACCCGCGAACTCGGAGTCCAATTTGCACGTGAGGGAATCCGCGTCAATGCTCTCTCCCCTGGACCTGTCAATACGCCTTTATTACAGGAGTTATTTGCAAAAGATAAGGAGCGCGCAGCCCGACGGCTCGTCCATATTCCGATGGGACGTTTTGCCGATGCCTCAGAGATCGCAGCAGCAGTTGCATTCTTGGCTAGCGATGACTCCTCATTTATTACCGCCTCAAACTTCTTGGTGGATGGTGGAATCTCTGGAGCGTACGTAACGCCTCTGGATAATTAAATAGTTCGTTAACTATTCGAACTGTTGTACAGGCGCGCCTGCGATCCGATCAAGAAATTGATCGACAAGATCGCGGGCGCGTCTGCTTGAAGACTCCTCGTGGCGACGTGTCTCTTCACGGAGGGCTGCAACGCTCATACCCTCGCCCTCCACTTCGGCGCAACCGCCATCCATCTCTAGCCAGAGATCGAGTACATGGCTATCGATTTCTGGATGGAACTGAAGGGCGAGTGTCCGTCCAAAGGTGAAGGCCTGCGGCGCTAAGGCCGTACGGGCGATCTCTACTGAATTCGGCGGATTTTGCCAGCGATCCCAGTGGTACTGAAACCAGGGACCTTCGGCTATCAGTGTCGGGTCATTGCTCTGGATGCGATACCAGCCCAATTCGGCCTTGGGTCCGCGCGCGACCGAGCCACCTAAAACTCGGGCCATGAGCTGTCCACCAAAGCAGATTCCAAGAATCGGCACTCCCGCGTTATGAACTTCCTTCATTAATTCCAATTCTGGGAGTAACCAGTTGCCGATCCGCTCATCTTCCCAGACTCCCCAGGGTGAACCCATGACAACGAGAACATCAAAGGAGAGAAGGTCAGGCCAGATGACATTGACATTGGGTTGGTTGAAATGCGGTTCGGAGACAATATTGAAACGGGTGATCTCATATCCGCGCTGGGAGAACTGCGCCCAGACAGGACCACCTTCACTGACATGGTCATGTTCGATAAAGAGAACGCGTTTCTTAATACTCACTCTCAGTACATTACCAATCCGCCAGAGATGTTGAGATCATCTCCAGTTATTCCAGCAGAGCGATCACTGGCCAGAAAAAGGACACCTTCGGCAATATTCTCTGGCGAAACAAAATCAGCGATCGGAATCATTGCGCGCATCTTTGAGTGCGCCTCTTCTGAAGAAATCTTCTCTATCTCCGCGACCGTATCGATCACACCTTCCAAACGCGGACCAGCTACAAATCCAGGTGAGATAAGATTGACCCTGATTCCATGCGATCCAAGTTCTAGTGCAAGAGTTCGCATCATGCCAACCAACCCAAGTTTCGATGCCGCGTAGACGCTCCGATGCATAAAGGGACGTTTCCCAGTAACAGAGCCGATAAATACGATCGAACCGGATTTACGTAGAAGCATGGAAGGGATTACTGCACGAGTGAGCAGAAATGGCCCTTTCAAATTGGTATCAATGGTCTCGTCCCACTCCTGCTCTCCTATTTCCCAGAGCGGGGCGACCTTTCCGGTAATTCCGCTGTTGTTCACTAAAATATCGATACGACCAAAAAGATCGAGCGCTTTTTTCACTGCGCCATCGATTGAGGATGCGTCCAATAGATCCATATGGCAAATGAGCGGCTCTAACTTGTCGACAGTACTTAACTCGACGATCATGCGAGCAGTCTCTTCAAGGCCCGCTTGGTTTCGACCGGCTAGAACGAGTTGTGCACCTGCTTGAGCCAAGCGAATGCTAATGACGCGACCGATACCCCGATTCGCGCCGGTGACAAGCGCAACCTTCTTGGCAAGTTCTTCCATAATGATCCCGTCGCTAGATCTCAAAATACTATGTTAGAGGACTAGGTAAGGCGAATGGGCTCCTGGCCACGTGCAACTAGTTTATCGAAGTGGGCATCACGTTTTTCAATAAACCGCGAAGCATCAGCTTCAGCCTTGGTGATAAAGGTAGCGAGTTCGTCGCGGGCTGCATTGCCTTCTCCGGCTAAATCCTCGCGCTCAAATACTTTCCATGCGCGAAGCACTGGAGCAACCACCTCATCGATATGCTGTTTCATGTCATAAATTCCCGCAAGTGCGATCTGCACCGCCTTGCGGCCAAAGCCTGGCATCCCGACTCCTGGCATTGCGAAGTTGGTGACAACATCAGTAATAGCCCGCATCGCTGCATTTGGTTCGAGGTCAATCGCCTTGCCCAGCAAATTGCGATAGAAAATCATGTGGAGGTTTTCATCCAGTGAGACGCGCTGCAACAAGGTCTCAGCAATCGGGTCATTGGAGATCTTGCCCGTATTGCGGTGGGAAATTCGTGTCGCTAGTTCTTGGAATGAAACGTAGGCGACAGTGTGGAGCATGTCCGTGTCATAAGGGGTCTGGTAGCCCAATTGCATATGGGCCATCCGCAAATCTTCAAGTTGGTAAGGGTCAACCCCGCGGGTGGCCATCAGGTAATCGCGGATGACAATGGCGTGACGCGCTTCCTCGGCGGTCCATCGCTCGAGCCAATTTCCCCAGGCCCCATCTCGGCCCATCGCAATAGCAATTTCGCTGTGATAGCTAGGCAGATTATCTTCAGTCATCAAATTTAGGATGAGGGAATCTTGGGCAATCACCGAAAGTCTGGAGTCCTTAGCTTCCCAGGCATCTCCATTGAGGGGTCCTGCATAGGTGCGACCCTCACTCCACGGCACATACTCATGTGGGTACCAGTTCTTCTGTACCGATAAGTGTCGTGCTAACTCGACGGCAACCGTGGGCTCCAGATCGCGGATGAGGCGAGTCTGGATTGCTGGATCAATGGAAGCCATCTGATAATGCTACGCGAGGGCTAGCACTCAGAGCGAATTATCCTCCCGCTCGCGTGGCGGCAATGTGTGAGCGCCATTTGGCAATGGCGGCGTGGTTTCCGCTCAGTAATATCTCGGGCACAGCCATGCCTCTCCACGTTTGAGGCTTGGTGTAATTGGGGTACTCGAGGAATCCGTCTTCGACATGTGACTCTTCAACGAGAGAGTCAGGGTTGCCGATAACACCAGGAAGCAGTCGAGTGATTGCTTCAATCATCACCAGCGCCGCAACCTCTCCGCCACCGAGGACATAATTGCCAATACTGACCTCACGTACTTTGATTCCCTGCTCGGCAAAGGATTCCTGCGAGTAGTACTCACCCACTCGCGCATCTATTCCTTCGTAACGACCGCAAGCAAAAATCAGATGTGAGGAGTTCGCTAACTCCTCAGCCATCCGTTGGTCAAAGATGCGACCAGCAGGAGTAAGAATGATGAGATCGGAATTGGGAGTCATTAAGGGATCCAGTGCCTCCCCCCATACTTCTGCCTTCATCACCATTCCAGCGCCACCTCCATAAGGAGTGTCGTCAACGCTATGGTGATTATCATCGGTGAATTCACGGAGATCATGGATTGCGATATCTAGAATGCCATTCTCCTGCGCCTTGCCAATGAGCGAGAGTTGGAGGGGCGCAAAGTAATCGGGAAATATTGTTACGGCATCGATATCCATCTTGCTATGCGCCTTCCGATAGAACGGGTGGAAAGACGGTCATACGCCGCGCTTTGATATCAACTACCGGTACCAGTTGGTGAACGAATGGGATGAGCACTTCACCATACGAAGTCTCTATCGCCAGTAAATCCTGACCGGGAAGGTTGATGACATCGCTCACCATTCCGAATTCTTCGCCAGATTCGAGATATGCCGTGCAACCGACGAGTTGCAGGACGTGGTAGTCGTCCTCATTGCCAACTGGTTCGTTGATATCAACCTCGCAGTACATCAAGGTATCTCGAAGTTTCTCTATGCCATTGCGATCGAGAATATTCTCAAAGCCGAGCAGGAGAATTCCGTTATGCCAACGGTGCGAAGTGATGAGCAACTCACCGTGCTCATCCGTCTGCACGCGAGCGCCGAGCGCAAATCGGTCTTCAGGTTGATCGGTACGGACTTCTACCGTCGCCTCACCGTGGATTCCGTGAGCGCGACCAATTCGCCCCACGAGTAACCGCATTTTATCGGCCTTCGTCCGTCTCCACGAGATCCACGCGTATGGAGCGACCTGCAAGCGCACTCACGACTGTGCGCAGTGCCTTTGCCGTACGTCCATTGCGACCAATGACTTTGCCGATATCTTCCGGATTGACTCGAACTTCGAGCGTGCTTCCACGTCGGTGAGTCTTCTCGGTGATGACGACATCCTCAGGGTGGTCAACGATTCCCTTCACTAAATGTTCGAGGGCTTCATCAATCATTGTTACTCAACGACCTCTACTGATTCGGATGGAGGAATTGCCGCATTCTCTTCAGTAGCTGCGGTAGGTGCATTGACAGGAGCTTCAACTACTGCTGCGGGAGTTTCGACGACACCCTCGTCAACAACTACCGCTGGTGTTTCAACAACGGCCTCCGCTGCTACTGGAGAATTTTTAGCTGCAAGCTTCTCTTGCGCCTTCTTCTTCAGAGTTGTTGCGCCTTCTTTAGGCTCATTCATTGCGCCCTTGACGGCGGCTTCGTATGCAACGCTCTTGTGAACGCGAGGTGCCGCAACGCGAAGGGTACCTTCAGTTCCTGGAAGACCCTTGTGCTTCTGCCAGTCACCAGTGACCTTCAAGATTGCCTCTACAGCAGGTGTAGGAAGTGCGCCGACGCCAAGCCAGTAGAGAGCGCGCTCAGAGTTAACTTCAATGAGCGATGGCTCTTGCCCTGGTGCGTAACGGCCAATCTCCTCAATCGAGAGACCATTGCGTGCCTTCCGTGAATCGGTGATAACAATGCGGTAGTACGGGGTGCGGATTTTGCCCATGCGCATAAGACGAATTTTTGTAGCCAACTGGTTCTGCTCCTGTAGGTGTTGTTGCCGTTCAGGTTGATCGCAGCGGGGTGCGCGTCCAACTTGTACAACTGTCGAATAACGGATGTTTGGGGGTAGAGGGCCCCGAACAGGATCCCAATCTTGCCATCTTGGGGCCCAAAGGTGAAATCCCAGCGTGCGTTGAGGGCTCCCCCAGCGCTCGTTTCGCTCGGCATCCGGGAGGAAGTCGACTCCAAGGCAGCCGAAACGTGACCAACCTCGACCCTGGGTGAACATAAGCCGGGTTGCCGCGTGTGGTGCGGTTCCATCTCATGGACGTTCGCCATCCGAACTTTGATGTGGAGACCCCTTAAAAACTAATACGGGATTCCCTTCCA
>JACPZY010000065.1 GCA_016195215.1 Actinomycetota bacterium
ACGCTGGTGGGAACCTCACTCAGTCACACACGCTGGTGGGAACCTCACTCAGTCACACACGCTGGTGGGAACCTCACTCAGTCACACACGCTGGGAATATCGTGAACCCTGGTGGTGTTTCACTGGTGTTGCTCTTAATTCGCGCTTGACTGCACCAATAATTTTCCAAAAGTGAGTCTTGTCGGGTATACGAGCAATGTTGAGCGCAATTTAATTCCATTACCTAATGGAGGCCTGATCTCGTACAATTAGGGTGTGGGAGAGGTCCCACGGCACTATAGGTACCAAAAAAGAGCAGTTACCAAAAAACAACTGAATAGTGATGAAGTAACGCTTCAATCCACATGTTAAAACCAAACGGCAAAAATATGGGGGTGAACGGTCTCGACTTTGGATGTTGAGGCAGGGGAAGCGGGCCGAGGAAGCCAGGATGATCTCGTTAACCAAAAACCTGTGCAAAAAACTAAGCGCCAAAAATACTGTCGCTGACTTCGCTCTCGCTGCCTAAGCGAGCTCCCTAGTCCGTTAGCCTGAGTGAGCCTTCGATTCAGGGTCTAACGTCGCAAGAAGGCTTTTCATGGTGTTGGGGTTACAGACAACATCGGAGAACAGTTCTGTAGCTGAGTCCGTCGAATACTTGTGTGTAAGAGATTCGGGACTGAGAAAGCGATAAGCGCACTACGCCCGTAGAAGCCCTGTTTTAGTACCGAAGGACCCGGGTTCGATTCCCGGCACCTCCACCTAGACCACGTACGTAAAATGACTGATTAGTTCTCGTGCTCACGCACAGTGCCATGCTTCCGATATCTGACCCACGCTCGGAGCGCTGGGAAATGGATGTGAATCCTCATTTCCTTGTAACGGAAGGGTCTTCCCCAACGTTCTTCTAGCCATGACGAACGAAAGGGAAAAAATGAAGATCAAAACCAAGACTTTGGTATTAACGACTGTGGGTGCCTTTGCGCTCACTTATGCAATTGTCGGATCGAACGCATTTGCAGATACCACCAGCACGACTCCGGTGCCAACAGCTACAACTCCAGCCGCACCGGCCACCGCTCCCACAACTCCTCCAACTGCCACAACCCCAGTGGTTCCGCCAATTCAGGCTCCAGCGGGTCTGGCTTCCCCTTCCGCTGGCAATAGTCAGGATGGCGAAGACGGCGAGTTCGGCGATCAGTCAGATGACATCAATGAAGTTGGCGATAATGAAGATGGTGAAATTTCAAATAACGATCTGAATGATCAATCATCGTTGGATGCGAATGGTATCGATAATAACCAGGGTGGCGACAACCAAGATGATGGCGAGAATAATGACTAAGTAAGAACCATTGATTAATCAAACCTAGAATGAGGGTTGGGTTCCGTAGGTAGAGGTAGGTTTCCAGATGAAACTTATCGCGGAACCCAACCCTTGTACTTATTTTTCTGACCGAGTGAAGAATTCTCGCTTTAGCGCATAGATTGAGAGAGAAACTCCGGCTACGCCCATAATTCTTGGGAAGAACGACAAGTTGGAAATTGCAAACTGAAGAGCCGTCAAAGCCCCCCACATCGCAAAGAGTGTTATAAAAGTTCGCTTTGCAAACTTTCCGCTTTTTGATTTAACGCGGAGATAAGTAAGAGCGAGCGCAATCGGTCCGGACAGAGTCGCGGAAATCAGGAGAACCGTCACGAGTACCGCGAGGGATTCCATTATCGACTCCCTTGGGAAATATTTTTCCCTTTTTTGCGCGACTTCACCATGGTGCTACCCGTGAGAAGAGCGCCATGTCGATTTGGGAACCGTTCTCCCGGGTAACTTTCTTTCGCATGATCCCTTCGAGTTCAAAGCTGGCCGAGAGCAGGAGTGCCTTTGATGCGAGATTGTCAACGTCCACCAAGGCTTCGATTCTTCGGAATCCCATTGTTGAGAACCCATATTCGACCATGCTTTTTGCTGCCGTGGTTCCTATGCCGCGCCCACGTGCAGGTTTGGCAATCCAATACCCAAGTTCTGTCGTGTGGTTTTGGAGATTGATCGTGTGAAAGGAGATGAGGCCGCAGAACTCTTCATTGTCGGAGTATCCCTCTGTGATCACGAAAAGAAGTTCTGATTTCTCCGCAAAGTGAGTTGGTGCTTGCTCGCGGATAAAGGAAATCGCATGTGCCATTGAGTAGGGAGAAGGAACTGTCGTGAATTTAGGAATGGTCGGATCCTGGCAGGCCTGGTAAATACTTAGGATGTCTTTTTCTTGGGCTGGGCGAAGGGTGATGAGACCATGCTGAAGGGTTGGAACTTCAGTGGGCCACCAGATCATGGATGCAGTATTCCTTACACTACCTATAGGCGTGACTCATCCCTAAACCGCCTCCTGAATGTCCCGCGCGGGAACGATGTACTCCTTTCCATGAGGAGAAGTCCAGAGACATGACCCATCGCTCTCGCTTTTGAGTTGCCAACCTCCATGTGTTTTGAGCCGGTGATGGCGCCTGCATAACGCGCCTAAGTTCTGGGCCGAAGTCTCACCGCCACTCTCCCAGCTTTGGGCATGATCCAGATCTCCTAACCTTGCCGGAGCCCGACACCCAGGGAATCGGCACGTTCGATCACGAGCTAGCAAGAAATCAACGAGTGCTTGAGGAGGTTCATAACTCTCACGTCCGAAATCTAAGAGTGCCCCAGTAGTTGGGTCGGTGATAAACCTCCTCCACTTTCCTTCGGCGGCAAGAGAACGGGCGAGTGAGGCGGGAATGGCCCCGTAACCGGCTAGTTGTCCTGGATTTTCCGATAAACCCATCAAGGTTGGAAGATCGATAGTGACATTTATCGTTATGGGCCGCCGATGTGGTCGCACGTCATCTGCGTTCCTAGCAAGGGCCCATGATGCGATTGCAGTGAGAGCATCTGCCCGCTTCATATCCATGCTCCGTCCATCGCGTGGAGCAGCGGAGTCGAGATCTGAATTACGGGTCCAATCGGGATTATCGCTACTCGATAAGTCTCGATCAGCTCCCTCTCTGGAGTCGAGAAGGACGAAACTCTCAATCGCTGCCATGACCAACTGCGCATCTTCCGCCGGCAGGATGGCGACAATTGTGGACATGCCATCGCTTTCTCGGTAGCAAGAAACGCGTCGCGTATCTCGTGCGGTAGTGACTGCATTTTCAAAATCCTCGGGAGCAAATTTCGCGAGGGTTGAGCGGACTTTGTTTGCTACTTGGGAGGGGGTATGGAATTCGGCGTGAGATAAGGCCTTCTCTTCAATGAGATGGATTGCCAACGGTGCCAGCCCATCACGAATCGCAGAGGCGGTCTCTCTTGCTATTACGGTGGCGTGAGCCGGCGAAATTTCACCGGTTGAAAGCGCAGAGCAGGTATTGGGGAGATGGTTTACCAGGGTGCGAGCGATATCGATCCGACTCTGTGCAGTAGAGCCGGAAAGACGTAGCGCAGTGGCGACATCTTCGCGTTCGGCTTCGTCTACCCCACCCCATATCTCATCTGCTCGAGATGGTTCATCACCCGCAACGGCAACAATGGCTCGTTGCATCGCCGCCTGAAGCCAGCTGGATTGGCGCTCTAGCGCCGCTAAATAGTCAATTCTCTCGGATCGCGGCAGAGTATACGGATCGATTTCCAGGAGCTCAGTGAGGACGCTGATTCCAGGAGTTTGACGGAGTAATGATCCAACTTGAGTTGTGACGGTAACGCTAGACGTGGAAGAAGAGTTCTCAGGTATATCGGGGTCGCGAGAAATGGAAGACGCTTCTCCAGCTCTATCACCCCCACGAGAAAAGGTGCCTTCATCTTCAGAAGCGACGACTCCAATTGGGAAGGCGCGCCCGCTTTTGGAGGATATAACCGTTCCGCTTTTTGGAGTCCCAAGTGCCATAAAGGTAGGGTTCTCGATTGCACCGACAATTTATCGGAGTTATCCCCAAGGAACGCTATCGATCTTTAGATCAATCTGTTCACCTCAGGAGTTATCGCGTCCGCCCTCTGTGGGGAAAGTGAGTGGTTTGTTGTTGGTCTGAATGCCCACTTGCGTTATATCAGTATCGTAGAAAAGTTTCCCAATTTTACGGACCGCATCGTAGTAGGTGCGGGCACCGGGGAGGGGGAGCGTGTAAAAACTTCCCGCCGCTCGCGCAGCGGATGCGACGACAAAGAGCGTCGTGTACTTAGCCAGAGTCAATCCTGAGTAGCACGAGAGAAGAACATCGCCGGCAACTTTCCCCTTTCCAAGTGCGTTTATGCAGAGTTGCCCAATTTCCTGATAGAAATTAAAGTCGACTTGCTTCCGCGTCCATGCCCTGAAATCGATGATGAGGTTCATGATCGGATCTTTGACGGTCAATCCACTGTAACCAGCATCATGAACATTGCACGCGGGGCGAAAGTCAACTGTGACATTGCTGTACTTGCGAACGTCAAGTGCTGCGTTCTGTAAATTTCCTAGCGCTTTTCCAAGTCCTTGTCCGCCACATCCATTCGATACCCACGTTGATTGAAGAGGAACTTCAATCGAAAGCCAGGCGCAGACAGAGCGCGGAGCGTTTAAGGATTTATTTCCTGCAGCGTCTTCCGCAGAGATGCAGAGGTAGAAAGGCCCAACATTTTTACTCTTTGCGACTTGCGGAGCGCTCATTCCCCAGAGCGCTGTTGTCCTCCTCGCTTGAAGCAGACCAGTGCTGGAAGTGCTACTGACTAGGGTGCTTTGCGAGTACAAATTCATGGTGGCTTTGGCCTGTTCACTGTCATCGTCGAGGTAGTACTGCACCGTAAAAGCTTTGCCAATTGGAACAGAGGCAACGGGGGTGCCGCCAACTATCGGTGTGACATACGGCCCACCGGGATAGAAGTCGACTTGAGGCGGCGTGACATCTGCTCCTTCACTCATCGCGGGAGTGGCACCTTGTAAAGTTAAAACCGCCGCAATCGCAACAAAGGCTACGCGGAATAATTGAGAACCGGAGCGGCGCCCCATCATGATCACTCTTCTCACAGCGACTCATACGTCTAAAGAAGTCACCGACTGATTTTCAGTATAGAACTTGCCCATAGTTATGAAATAGCTGAGTTGAGTCCTGCCCCTCATTTATGCTTGAGGTGCTTCACTCTGCAGGTAGAAGCGAGGTCAGCCCTCAATCAAATGCGTTGGCGCACTATGTACTGCCGGAATTCTTCCGAGCTTGCCCTTCTGGAAATCTTCAAAAGCCTGAAGAACTTCAGCCTTCGTGTTCATAACGAAAGGTCCCATCCATGCAACTGGCTCCTTAATCGGCTGACCGCCAAGGATAAAGAGATCCAATTCAGGGGAGCGACTTTCCTGAACCTCGGCCGCACGCATCACGATCGTGTCGCCTTCACTAAAGACGGTGAGCTGACCCATTTGCACGGGCCGTCCCTCTTCTCCGGCAAAGCCATGACCGGCCGCCGTGTAAACCAGGGCGTTGTAATCCTTCCGCCAAGGCAGACGAAGTTCAGCTCCAGGTTGTACGGTTGCATGGACCAGAGTGATGGGCGTCTGCGTGGAACCTGGGCCTTGATGTCCACCTAATTCACCCGCGATGACGCGGATGAGGGCGCCGCCATCTTCAGATGAGAGGAGTGCGACATCACTTGCGCGAAGATCCTGATAAGCCGGTGGCGACCACTTCTTAGCCGCAGGAAGATTGACCCAGAGTTGGAATCCGTGGAATAGCCCGCCGCTCATAACCAAACTCTCCGGTGGAGTTTCGATATGCAAAATTCCAGCGCCAGCGGTCATCCATTGGGTGTCACCGTTGGTGATTCTGCCACCGCCACCGTTGCTATCTCGGTGATCAAAAATTCCATCAATAATGTAGGTAACAGTTTCGAAGCCGCGGTGTGGGTGCCAAGGAGTTCCCTTTGGCTCACCCGGCGCGTATTCAACTTCGCCCATCTGATCCAAGTGAACGAATGGATCAAGATCTGCCATATCAACGCCAGCGAATGCACGTCGGACTGGGAAGCCCTCGCCCTCAAACCCTTGGGGAGCGGTAGTTATGTTCTTTATCCGACGGGCACGCAGCGATGGATTCGCTGTCACACGTGGGAGAACGGTGATGTCTTTTACCGTTACTGCTGGCATTTCATACTCCTTTGAACTTTGCTGCCGCAATAGTAGTTGAAAGTTCAACTATCTGCAACCTAGCAAGGGCCGATCACGGGGGCGTGAGGAGACTTTGCTCTTGCTTTTAAGTCGACGATACCTATTTTGCGCAGCGATCGGACGTGTGGGTAGACCGAAGGCTAGAGAGGTGGGGGATTTAGAGGTTTTTGAGAGCGCTGACCACTTTGGTCAGAGTCTCCTTGGCATCTCCGAAGAGGAGCGTGGTCTTGGGATCATAGAGAAGCTCGTTCTCGATACCGGCGAACCCTGGGCGCATAGAGCGCTTGAGGAAGACGACGTTTGCCGCATCGGCAACTTCGAGAATTGGCATTCCGTAGATTGGGCAACCAGGCAAATTCTTGGCAGCCGGGTTAACGACGTCATTGGCGCCAATAACAAGGGCAACATCGGTCTGGGCAAAGGTTGGGTTGATTTCGTCCATTTCCTGGAGCTGCTCATATGGCACATTTGCTTCGGCAAGTAGGACGTTCATATGCCCTGGCATCCGACCTGCAACCGCGTGTATCCCGTAAGCGACGTCGATTCCCTTCGCGGTTAGGAGGTCTGCAAGTTCGCGGACGGTGTGCTGAGCCTGTGCAACCGCAAGACCGAATCCAGGAACGAATACCACGCGCCTGGCGTAATTAAGGAGGATGGCAATATCTTCTGGAGATCCTGACTTTACCGAACGGGTCTCTGCTTCCGTAGAGGTCGCTTGAGGCTTGGCAGTGAATGCACCAAAGAGGGTCTTGAAGAGCGAACGCCCCATGGCTTCGGCCATCAAACGGGTCAGAATTGTTCCGCTTGCCCCAACGAGTGTTCCAGCAACGATGAGAAGCGTTGTCTGCAAAACATAACCACTCGCAGCAACGGTAAGACCAGTGAAGGCGTTTAAGAGTGAGATAACGATCGGTACATCCGCTCCACCAACAGGGAGTACGAAGAGCACACCGAATAGAAGTGAGAGTCCGGCTAATACCAGGAGGGGGGTGTTTCCTCCAGAATTAATTACCCAGGCACCGGCTGCGAAGACCCCCGCCACATTTGCAGCGATGAGAAAGCGTCCACCAGGAAATACAACTGGGCGAGTAGTCATCAACTCTTGAAGTTTGGCGAAGGTGATGCATGAACCGGAGAATGAAACGCTACCGACGACGACAGTGAAGACGGTGGCGATAACAACTGCAGGACTAGCACTAGAACCAAGTCTGAGATATTCAACGATTGCAACGAGCGCGGCGGCACCGCCACCAACTCCATTGAAGAGCGCTACTAATTGCGGCATCTGGGTCATCTGCACCTTGCGCGCCGCAGGAACGCCGACGAGAAGGCCGATAAGAATTGCGCCCAGAATCAACGGCAAGTGGCGCAGGGGAAGTGCGTGCCAGTCTGGTTCGCCGGAATTACCGGTGAAGAAGAAGACGAGAAGCGTTGCAACCGTGGCGCCAAAGGCGCCGATTAAGTTACCGCGACGGGCGCTCTTTGGATGCGAGAGACCCTTGAGGGCGAGAATGAAACAGACGGCAGCAGCTAGGCCGATGAGGTCGTATAGGTTGCGGCTCATTTCTTTTTCGCCTTAAACATCTCGAGCATTCGGTCAGTTACTACGAAACCGCCAACCATGTTGATGGTGGCGAGAACAATTGCGATGAGCGCGAGTGTTAATTCTAAATTGTTGGATGACCGGTCAGCGACAATAATCGCGCCCACCAGGATCACACCGTGAATAGCATTTGCACCGCTCATCAGTGGGGTATGAAGTGTCGAACTTACTTTCGAGACCACTTCAAAACCAACAAATATTGAGAGAGTGAAAATGCTGAGTAGCGCCAAGCCATTACTCATCATTTCTTGATGGCCTCTTTCCGTTCTCCGTTGTGGGCAACTACCGAGCCGATGATGATTTCATCATCGAAATCTGGGGCGACTACGCCCTCTTTTGTCATCAAAGAGAGCAGGTTCACGACGTTCCGCGAGAAGAGCATGGAAGCGTGGAAGGGGAGCTGGCTTGGAACATCTTTGCCACCCCAGATAACCACGCCATTGGAATTAGTGATGATTTCACCTGGCTTTGAGCCCTCGACGTTTCCGCCAGTTTCAGCTGCAAGGTCGATAATGACCGCACCCGGCGACATCGAATCAACCATTGCCTGGGTCACCAACCGCGGAGCCGCCCGTCCCGGAACTGCTGCGGTAGTGATAAGTACATGCGATTTGGCAATGTATGGCGTGAGAAGCTCGCGCTGTTTCGCCGCGCGCTCCTCTGTCATCTCACGGGCATAACCGCCGGTGCCTTCAAGGGATTCAAGTTCGAGATTGATGAAGGTGGCGCCCATGGATTTCACTTCATCAGCAGAAGATGGGCGGACGTCGTAGGCCGATACCACCGCTCCAAGTCGACGAGCCGTTGCAATGGCCTGAAGACCCGCAAC
>JACPZY010000066.1 GCA_016195215.1 Actinomycetota bacterium
TCTCTAAGGCGCAATGGCTGGCCTCGGGCAAGTGGTTACCACGACATCTAGCATTGAGCGAGCCCGAATTATCAATACAACTTTCCAGCGCCATGAAGGCTGTTCTTGAAACTGGAGAGAAGGAACCAATAGATGATGTGGTCCGTGAAATTCTTGAACGAGTCGGCGGCCCTTTGACGGAGGGGTATCGCGTTGCGGGTGAGATTCCAGATCTGTAATTGACCGCAGTGGCAGAGGTTTTGGCAATCCCACTTATGTGCTACCTGTCGAGAACATTCTGCGCGGGCGAATACCCTTCGCCCCTTTTTCGCTTTGCAATTCCGCTTAGTGCTTCAAGTACGACGCGATTGGCAAGAATTGCGGTGATATCTGCACTGTCATAAGGTGGTGATACTTCGACAATATCAATACCAACAATCGGAAGTTCCAGGCAGATACGTCTTACCGCCTCTAGCAATTCTCGACTTGTCATTCCGCCAGGTTCTGGTGTGCCAGTACCAGGGGCCATTCCTGGGTCGACGACATCAATATCGATTGAAAGAAAGACTCCGTCGCACCCGTCTAAGAGAAGATTGAAAGACTCATCAAGCACTGCTTTCATTCCTCGATGATGAATCTCAGTCATTTCGTAGGAGTGCATCCCTTGATCGCGCATCCAATCGAGAGTTTCAGGTTCAGGCCAGTAGCCACGAAGTCCTACTTGTAAGAATCTGTCTCCTCGGACTGCACCAGACTCGATAAGTCTTCGCATCGGAGTCCCGTGCCCAACAAGTGCCCCAAATTGTGTATCTCCGGTATCGGCGTGCGCGTCAAAGTGGATCATGGAAATCTTGCCCAAGCCGCGGTGGCGCGCAATGCCTGCAACGTCAACGGATGCTATTGAGTGATCCCCACCCAGAATGACGGGGATTTTTCCGGCACGAGATATTTTCTCAGTTGCATCCGCTAAAACCGCGAGAGATGCAACGAGATCTCCCCCAGGCATTAAAAGATCGCCAGCGTCACGAACATTGAGTTCCTTAAGCGCATCGACGCGAAGAGTGAGGTGGGGACGTTCGCCATCGTGTGGCAGATAGTCGCCACTCCGAATTGCTTGTGGTCCAAATTTCGTCCCGGAACGATGTGAAGTACCGCTATCAATCGGTGCTCCAATTATCACGACATCCGCATCGGCGAATGTCTCGGGTTTATCGAGATCGCACGTGGGAATACCGAGGAAGGTGAAATTCGGTCCGTACATATTTCCGATGTTGGCCACCCTAAAATGGTAACGCATCCACTAGGAATCAAATCCCAGCCCTACTCGATCAAGAACTTTGAGCCAGATATTTCGTCGCCCATTGTTCTGGTCTGCTTTATTAATCGACCATTGAGTAAGGCGGATAAAGAAATATCGAAGAGGCTCGGGAGGAAATGGAAGGGGCTTTCGCCTCACCATCTTGAGTGTGGTCCTTTCCGTCTTCTCTCCATCAAGCAAGTCGAGCATTGTCGCCGCCCCAAATCGTGTGGCCGCTACGCCGAGGCCGGTGTAACCCATGACGTAAGCAATGCGACCTTTATGGCCCCAGAATGGAGAGAAACGCGTGCAGGTATCGATCGCTCCACCCCAGCTATGTGTGAATTGAATACCCTCTAATTGAGGAAATGTTTTGAGGAAGTGGGAAGCAAGTGTTGCGTAGGTCTCGGGGCTGAATTCGTATTCTTGGCGGACTTTGCCACGGAAGTTATAGATTGCGTCGTAACCGCCCCAGAGAATGCAACCGTCACTTGTTAGCCGGTAGTAGTGAAATTGGTTTCCCGCATCTGAAATACCTTCGCGCTCTGCCCAGCCAATGCTCGCTCTCTGTTCTGGAGTGAGCGGTTCTGTCACGAGTTGATAGTCGTAGACCGGAACGACATATTTGCGGGCACTTCGGACCAGAGATCTAAATACATTGGTCGCAAGTGCAACTTTTAAAGCGGTGACAGTGCCATATGCTGTGTGTACGACAACGCTCTCATTCGATTTTTCCAGCCAATCTACTTTGGAGTTCTCATAGATCTTCACTCCGAGCGATAGACACGCCTTTTCGAGTCCCCATACAAGCCGCGCGGGATCAACGAGAGCGGTGCCATCATGATCGAAAAGTGCGCCCTCGTAGATGGGCGACTTGACGCGACGTTGAATTTCTTCCTTGTTTAGGAACTCGACATTGTCACCGTATTTATTTCGAAGTTCAGCCTCTTCACGCATCCCCTCTATTTGCCAAGGGGCCACGGCGACCCGTAACTCCCCTGTCCGTTCCCAATCGCAATCGATGTTGTATCTCTTGATAGTCTCTTCAATCTCGTCGAGATTTTCACGACCTAATCTTTCAATTGTGGCAATTTCTTTTCTAAAGCGTCTATACCCATTGAGGAATCCATGGGTGAGTGAGGAGTTGCAGAAACCGCCATTGCGACCCGATGCTCCTGCGCCCGTCTCCCTTTGCTCGAGAATAATTACGTCGCGACCAGGGTTTCTCTCTTTAGCTAAAAGCGCAGTCCAAAGTCCTGTGTAACCAGCCCCAACAATGCAGAGCTCGGTCGTAAGGTCGCCAATAAGTGCAGAGTGAGAATCGGGTTCAAGGGGATCCTCATCTAGCCAGTAGAGAACGGGTTGCACATCCTTTAAATGGCGAAGTACAAAAGGGTCGATGTCTGACATCGCGTTCCGGCAATCGCCGGACTCACCCCTTTACCTATATTCACAGTTGGCCCGGGTCCTCCGGAGTCCTACCCCAAGACGGAGGCTTTTATCAACCTGTCGTTCGTCTTAGCTTCGTAGAGAGGCTAGCGCACCTTTTTACGGTTGACTAGTTGACCCGCAATAACGATAAAGAGAGCAAGGAAGAACATTGATGATCCAATGACATTTGCTTGCGCTGGAATTCCGCGTGCGGCGGAGATGTAGACAAACTTAGGGAAGGTCACCAGAGTGCCAGAGTTGAAGTTGGTAATGATGAAATCGTCGAATGAGAGACTGAATGCAAGGAGCGCGGCACCAGCAATTCCAGGCATTACAAGGGGCAAAGTCACCCTTTTGAAAGTTTCCATTTCGTTTGCGTAGAGATCCATCGCCGCCTGCTCCAACCGAGGATCGAGGCTTGCAATACGTGCTTTCACAGTAACTACCACGAAAGAGATCGAGAACATGACGTGAGCTATAACGGTGGGCCAGAAGCCCGGGTTGATTCTAAAAGCCAGAAACATGGCGAGAAGCGATGCTCCCAGAACGACCTCTGGTGTGGCCATTGGGAGGAAAATAAGAAGATTTGTCGTCGTACGCCCACGGAAACGGTGGCGTCCGATTGCGAAAGCAATGAGTGTCCCCATGATAGTCGCCACAGTCGTGGCAATAAGTCCAATCTTTATTGAATTACCGAGAGCTGAGCAAACTTCTGGTGCGCCACAGGGATTGGTCCAATTGCTCCATGTGAATCCACGCCAGGTGAGGTTACTTTTGCCCGCGTTATTAAAAGAGAAGGCAAATGTGTAGAGGACCGGGATAAATAGATAGGTGAAGCCGAATACCGCATAGATACGGATGATGTTCCGTCCGAACCATCGAGAAATCCGTCGGCCGAGTGGAAGAGTCGGAATAGGTGCTTGGTTCATACCAATTCATCCGTCCCGGATTTACGGATGTAAACCGTGACCAATATCAAGATTGCGGCCATCAGCATAAATGAGAGTGCGGCGGCAGTTGGGTAGTCAACAATCCGGAAGAAGCGAGAGTCGATGACATTGCCCAACATTGTTGTATTTGGATTGCCTAGAATCGCTGCGTTTACATAGTCACCAGCGGCAGGGATAAATGTAAGTAGCGTGCCAGCAACAACGCCTGGCATAGATAGCGGCAAGGTAACTTTTCTAAAGGTTGTTACTCCGTTTGCGTAAAGATCATTGGAGGCTTCAAGGGTTCGTGGATCGATCCGCTCCAAGGATGCGTAGAGAGGAAGAGTCATAAATGGCAGAAAGTTATAGGTCATACCAGTCACAACTGCGAGAGCACTGGCCGTGAGTGTCGTCTGCGGACCAATAATATGAAGTGCTCGTAGGGTAGGCACCACAAATCCCGACTCACCCAGAATCTGCTTCCATGCGACAGTTCGAAGTAGAAAAGAGACGAAGAATGGGGCGACAACTAAGACTAAGAGAAAGTTCTTAAATTTCCCCGAGCGGAATGCGATTGCATATGCGAGTGGATACGAAATCGCCAGCGCCAATAGGGTTGCCAAAGTCGCATAGATGAATGAACGAGCGAACTGTTCCCGGCTTGCATTAAAGGCATCGATGTAGTTGGCCAATCGAAAAGTCTGGACAAACTGTCCCGTGTCTCCCCCAACCACTGGGGTCTGCGTTGAAGTTGCGGCCAGATTGAGAATGGGAAGTACAAAGAAGGCAAATAACCAGAATAAGCCCGGCGCGAGGAGAAGGTAGGGAAGGCGACCCTTCTTACCCGTGAACGAAGTGGCACGCGTCGCCGCTGCCTGTAAGAAAGCCATTACGCCTCGCCGTCCATTTCTGCACCTGCATTAACATCCTCAGAGCCGTCAAGACCGAAAGTAAATGGCTCGTTCCAGGAGAGCGTAACCGGGTCTCCTGCCCGCAGTGTTGGAGTACCACCGTCATTCTGCTCAAAGACCATGAGGTCCTGCTTCCAAGGCATTTCGACTACATACTGAGTGCTCACTCCGACGAAGGAGACGTCGGAGACTATTCCTCCAGTGAGGGTATTTCCAGAAGTAAGGCCCTCAGGCAGCCCGATACGAATCTTCTCTGGGCGAATGCCAATGAGAACGGAAGAAGTTGACGAGCGATTACGGGATTTCAGAAGAGAAATCTTCTGCCCATTGACCTGGACTACGGATGACTCACCATCTGAAGACTCGATTTTTCCGCGGATGAGGTTGGACTGGCCAAGGAAGTTGGCCACAAATGCGGTACAGGGCGATTCGTAGAGTTCGGCAGGCGAACCCATCTGCTCGATTCTGCCCTCGTTCATGACTGCAATCGTGTCGGCCATCGTCATGGCTTCTTCTTGATCGTGGGTGACGTGGACAAAGGTCAGTCCAACCTCAGTCTGGATCCATTTCAACTCAATCTGCATCTGGCGACGCAATTTCAAATCAAGGGCTCCTAGTGGCTCATCAAGTAGAAGGAGCGCAGGACGGTTGACGATGGCACGAGCAAGCGCGATCCGCTGCTGCTGACCGCCAGAGAGTTGTGTCGGCTTTCGATCTGCGAAATGTGGAAGCTCGACAAGCTTTAGTACCTTCTCAACCTGCTCTTTGACATCTTTTACTCCGCGGCGCCGAAGACCAAAAGCAACATTCTCAAAGATGCTCAGGTGAGGAAAGAGCGCATAATTCTGAAAGACAGTATTAACGGGACGTTGGTACGGTTTCTTCGTCGTAATGTCAGTATCGCCGATATGAATGGAACCTGCCGTGGGTTCTTCCAAGCCAGCAATCATGCGTAACGTCGTGGTCTTCCCGCATCCCGATGGACCCAAAAGCGCGAAAAACGACCCTTGCGGAATCGTCAGTGTCATGTCATCTACGGCTGTGAAATCTCCAAATGACTTTGTTATACGCGTGAGCTTCAAATCTCCATGCGATGAAGTTGATGCGTCGGCCACTAGTTACCGGTAGCTTTTTGGAAGGCCGTAGTAAAGGTCGTCTCTTCGGCGGGAGTGAGGGTCCGGAAAACCTTCGTCGTCTTAAGGGTCGACGCCGTTGGGAAGATATATGGACTATTTGCCAGCTTAGGATCTATCTTCTCCATCTCCGCTTGAGCGCCCTTTACTGGGCAGATGTAATTCACATAGGCAGCAACCTGTGCAGCTACTGCTGGCTCGTAGTAGTAATTCATAACCTTCTCGGCATTGAGTTTGTTCTTTGAGGTTGATGGAATCATCATGTTGTCACTCCATAGCGTCCCGCCGCTCTCTGGAACTGCAAAATCAAACTTTCCATCATTTTCAGTGGCGAGTTGGAACATATCTCCCGACCAGCCAATAACAGCAACCGCATCCCCGGAAATCAGGTCCTCTTTGTAACTGTTGCCGACAACCTTGCGAATGAATCCATCAGAGATCTTCTTCTGCAAGAAATCAATGCCATTCATAAACTGTGCTTCCGTGAAGTTACTTTCGATATCAACTCCCTGGAATTGCAAGATGATTCCCATCGTGTCACGCATCTCCGATAGCACTTCAATCTTGCCCTTATTCGCTGGGGCAAAAAGTTGATCGACGGTCTTGATACCTCCTGGCAGCTTCTGCTTGTTCCATCCAAAACCGGCAAATCCAGATTGCCAAGTAAGCGAGTTATTGCGACCATTGTCGAATCCAACAGTTGCCAACTTGTCCAGAATATTTACCTTGTTTGGAATCGCTGCAGCATCCAACTTCTGGGTGTAACCCAAGCGGATCCATCGACCGGCCATCCAGTCGGTCAGTGTGACAATGTCATAACCGATGTCCTGGCCGAGTTTGAGTTGGCCTTGCACCTTGCCATAGAACGAATCGTTGTCGTCAACATCTTCTTTGTAGGAAACTTTTATCCCGCTCTCCTTCTGAAAAGCATCGAGAGTCGGATACGACTTTGTCTTGGAGTCGTAATCCAAATAAAGAGTCCAGTTGGCCCAACGGACAGTCCCTCCACCAGTTGAAGCAGAAAGAGATGTCTTAGAATCTGATTTCGTCCCGCATCCAGCAAGAAGACCTGCAGCTCCAAGACTCCCTACTCCAGCGATCACGCCGCGACGGGACAACTGTGCACGAACAAGTTCGAGCATTTTGGGAGATAGCGGATTATTTTTTGGCATTGCGGCTCCTCTGGGTCTGGGTGTTAATTCTCAAAAAGTTATCAGGCCTTCATTCAGATTATTTTTCGGTGGGTCTTCTTTATTCTTTTCTTATTCTTTTTGGGGATGATCTTATTCAGGGATTCTATCCATTCAAATTGGTCATAACGTGCTTTATGCGCGTGTAATCCTCAAAACCGTAGCCCGAGAGATCCTTGCCATAACCAGATTTCTTAAATCCGCCATGTGGCATTTCAGCGACAATCGGAATATGAGTGTTGATCCATACACATCCAAAGTCGAAGGCCTTGGCAAGTCTCATCGCGCGGCTGTGATCGCGGGTCCACACACTAGATGCCAGGCCATATTCGACACCATTTGCCATCGCGATTGCTTGCTCCTCAGTATCAAATTTCTGAATCGTGATGACGGGTCCAAAGATCTCTTTCTGAATCATCTCGTCATCCTGGCGAAGATCGGCCACGACGGTTGGAGGAAAGAAGAAACCTGGTTGACTCAACTGAAAACCCCCCGCCATCACCCTGGCATGCGATGGTGTCCGATCCAGGAAACCACTCACGCTAGTCATCTGATTGATGTTGTTGAGGGGCCCAACGAGAACATCTTCCGTCGGCATTCCGATCGCAATTTTGTTTTTCGCCTGATCGCTCAGGAGAGCTACCATTTCGTCATAGACACCGGCTTGGACGAGTACACGCGTGGCAGCGGTGCAGTCCTGCCCGGCATTAAAGAAGCCAGCAAGTGCAATCCCTTCCGCCGCGTTCTCAAGATTTGCATCATCGAAGACGACAACAGGCGCCTTTCCGCCAAGCTCGAGGTGAACCCGCTTTACCTGTTTAGCCGCAGTGCCGGCCACATCCATTCCCGCCCTTACTGATCCGGTGATTGAGACCATTGCTGGCGTTTCATGTTCTACGAGAGCTCTTCCTGTTCCCCTCTCGCCGCAGACCACGTTAAATACTCCCGCGGGCAAGAACTCGGACATTACTTTTGCCATAAATGCGGTGCTGGCAGGCGTCGTGTGACTTGGTTTAAGAACAACAGTATTTCCGGCCGCGATTGCTGGAGCCCATTTCCAGACCGCCATCATCATTGGATAATTCCAGGGTGTGATTTGGGCGCAGACACCAATGGGTTCGCGACGAATAAATGAAGTCATGCCATGCATATATTCGCCGGCGGATTTTCCTTCAAGGTTGCGGGCTGCTCCTGCAAAAAATCTAATCTGGTCGATCATTGGAGGAATTTCCTCAGACATGGTGACGGCGATCGGCTTGCCTGTATTGCGACTCTCAATTGCAACAATTTCTTCGGCGCGAGACTCTAGAGCGTCTGCGATCTTGAGGAGGGCACGCTGACGCTCACTCGGCGTTGAATCTCGCCACCCTTCAAAGGCAGTGGCGGCGCTCTTCATCGCCTTCTCTACATCGGCATGGTTGGACTTTGGCGCGCTCGCATACACCTCACCCGTGGATGGATTGGTGATGGCTGTGGTCTCCCCCGATTCACTTGCCACCTCTTCGCCGTTGATGAAGCTGGATAACATCTCCATGAAAAAATCCCCTATCGGTAGTGAGGGCGAGGGTACGCCCAGTTACGCTCCCTGAACAGCCCCCACCACGAATTTTCCCTTTTTGGGGGCAATAAACTGCGGATATCGTTGTGAAACACTCCAAAATCTGCGAATTCCTTTGCTTTTCCCTCAAAGGTACGAGAGAGTTATGCCATGACAACCAAGGGTCTTTCAGAGGCGGCCGTGCGCCAGCGCATTGCCAAGCTGATCGACTCTGGAGTCATGCAAGTGGTGGCCGTCACAGACCCGCTGACAGTGGGTTCGTTTCGGATGGCCATGATCGGCATCAAAGTTGAAGGCGATCTCGTTGAAGTGGCAGACCAACTCTCCCATTACAAGGAAGTTGATTACATCCTCGTCACCTCAGGTGGCTTTGATGTGATGGCAGAGGTGATCTGCAATGACGATGAGCATCTCCTTGAATTATTACAACGTATCCGAGCGATCCCGCAGGTACGGAGCACTGAAAGTTTTATCTACCTAAAGTTGCGTAAACAACTTTATAACTGGGGAACCTAACAAATGGCTACAACAAGTACTTTCGACAACGTCCAATTCTTCGAATCAGACCTTGAATCAAATTGGTCTAACCGTGCAAAGGAGCATCTGTGGATGCACTTCTCACGAATGGGTGCATACGATGACGGTGGATCAATTCCTGTCATTGTCAAAGGAAATGGCACCTACATCTACGATGATCGGGGCAAGCGCTACTTCGACGGCATATCATCACTCTTCACCGTACAAGTTGGACACGGCAGAGAAGAACTCGCTGACGCCTACGCAAAGCAGATCAAGGAAATCGCCTACTTTCCTATCTGGTCTTACGCCCATCCACGGGCTATTGAATTGGCCGAACGTCTCACCGATCTCACTCCTGGCGACCTCAATCACGTTTTCTTCAGCTCATCAGGCGGAGAGTCGGTTGAAACGGCTGCAAAGTTGATCAAGCAGTATTTCAAACTCACTGGCAAGCCGATGAAACATAAAATCATCAGTCGAAATGTCGCCTACCACGGCACTACGCAAGGCGCACTCTCCATCACCGGCATCCCTGCTGCAAAGCAATTCTTTGAACCCCTCATTGCAGGCCACCACAAAGTTCCGAATACAAATTTCTATCGAGCACCGCTTAACCACCGCGATTCTTTTGAAGAATTCGGACAATGGGCAGCCAACCGAATTGAGGAGGCGATTCTCTTTGAAGGCGCTGCTTCCGTGGCCGCTGTATTTATCGAGCCAGTTCAGAACTCAGGTGGATGCTTCCCGCCACCGCCGGGTTATTTGCAACGCGTCCGTGCGATCTGCGACCAGTACGACGTCATTATGGTCTGCGATGAAACCATTACCGCCTTTGGCCGCATTGGAGAGTACTTCGCATCAACTCGTTATGACGTAGTTCCAGATATCATCACCTGCGGCAAAGGTATGACATCTGGC
>JACPZY010000077.1 GCA_016195215.1 Actinomycetota bacterium
CACTGACCTTACAGTTCACAGTGAAGAAGAACTCGATGCAATAGCCGAAGAACTCAACAACCGTCCTCGACAAAGCCTGGGTTGGGTGACACCCTTAGAGAGATTTGCTGAGGTTGTTGCAATGACTGGTTGAGACCAAGGGTGGAGTAATACAGAACCGTGGTGGGCCCCGTCGGGATCGAACCGACGACCCACGGATTAAAAGTCCGTTGCTCTACCGACTGAGCTAGAGGCCCTGGACCGATCAGAAAGGTACGACAAAAGTCATGACAAAACTCAGAACAGAAGCCGATACCAGAAAGGTCTCGAGGTGAAGTGTAAACGGTAAATCTCCTGACATAAGACCAGGGCTTAGGCGTTAGGCAACTCCTTAATCCCGCCTTAAATGTGCATCTTCAACTAGCTTCGGGCAAATTCCAAAAGTGCCTCAAATTGAAGGTTTTGATCGGCGAATTTAAGTGAGTTAATGTACTGCCTGCGCAAATCACTCTCTTTAACGAGGGAACCAGAACCCCATGTGAATGCAGGCCGGCCAAGACTTACAGCAAGAACATCTGCCAGCAAACGAGACCTTCTTCCATTTCCGTTGGGAAATGGATGGATAAGGACACCGCGATGTGAAATTCGAACCGCTATCTCATCCGCAGCGAGTGAGCCGATCGAAGCATCCTTGATCCAAAAATGAGCGTCGTCCAGAAGTACCCGTACCATTGGGCGGATTTCCCACGGGCTGGCACCGATATTCTTCTCACTTAATCGATATTCGCCGCCCCATTTCCAAATATCCCCGTACATCTTTCTGTGAAGCAGTTTGAGCCACTCCTCGGTCAATATTCGTTCCGGTTTAATCGGACGCTTTCGAAGAAGTGCCCAACTTCGTGCGGCACTAATGTTGATTGCCTCGGCCTCGTTTAACTGATTCTTGGCAATGAATGGCAGGCGTAACCCCAACGTCTCCTCATCTGTAAGAGGGGTGTTATCCGTCTCGCCTTCGAAGTTTTCCCAATCACTTGCCACTTTTAGCAGGACCCTTCCACAGTGGCACGTTGTGACTCAAGATATATTCCGTCAGTTCTTCTATCGCGGAGACGTTCCCCTTTGGTCGTTGATCCTCGAGAAGCATGGTCTGATTTATTGCAACCATCTGCTCCTTCGCGAGCGAGCGCGCTCGAGAACGGATCGTCTCCTCAAGGGAGCGGCGCGGAATCAATGCGTACGCCAAATCGCAATTGAGGGCATCTGCCGCTCGTTTCAGAGACTCCACTTGAATCCGGCCCTCAACTTCAGAGATCTCCATGGCATGAACTGTCCGCTGACTTACTCCTAGCCGAACTGCAAGTTGAGCTTGTGACATTTGGAGGCTCTCGCGGATTGAGCGAATCCAACCGTCAGGCGGCATCAGCGTTACCAATGGTCGAAATCGACTCATATTGCTATCCAGCGCCTTCCTGGTTCGAGCGGAGTGCCCTACCCTGTTCATTGATTCCTCCTTTCAGTCGCAGTTTAAGAAACTACAGTATCTTATTGAGTGTTGAATTAATACACCATGATATCTTAACACGCCTGCGATATGGGTAGATCCAAAATTCGAAATGGTGCGGAAACTCCGCCTCTTTTACTGGCTCGCCCGCCCGCGCGATGCCCGCTGCAGGCGGTCGCGAATAGCAATAGCGAGACCTTCGCCCTCGGGAGGCAGAACGGCTATTTTCTTTAAACCTTGATTATCAGCTTCCCGCAAAGCCTCGTAGAGAACTCGAGCGAAATCTTCGGTGGTTTTCGGCGAAGCAAGGCGGATTGCGCCCTTCGGCGTCGCAATGCTCGCAAGTGCAATGAATCCTTCTCCTGGCTCGGCAATTGCATTAAGTACTACTCGCGCCTTTGGTGAGTAGTGATTCTCCAAAGAACCAGAAACGCGAATTGCACTTGCCTCATCGGCGGCAATTGAAAGATTTGTACTCTCTTCAATCATCACTTCCGTGATGGCTCCCGGGCGCAAAATTTTCGGAATATCTCCCGTGCAGTCAATGATTGTCGATTCAACTCCAACGAGCGAAGGCCCACCATCGAGAATGATGTCGTGAGGTGAAAGATAGGTACCAATCTCCGACTCCACCGCTGCCGAAGTAGTTGGAGAGACTTGTCCAAAACGGTTTGCGCTTGGTGCGGCGATACCAACTCCGCCAATTTTCTCAAAGGCGGTGAGAAGGGAGAGGGCAATAACATGTGCGGGCACCCTTAGCCCAACGGTCTCTTGCCCTCCTGTGATGAAATCTTTAGCAATGTCACGACGGGGAAGAATTAATGTCATCGGTCCTGGCCAGAAATCACGAGCCAAGGAAATTGCATACGTGGGAATTTCGCTAGCCCAGATCTCCATCTTCTCCATAGCGCTAATGTGAACGATCAGCGGATGATCTACAGGACGGCCTTTGACTTGATAAAGTCGTTCGATCGCGGATTGATTTGTCGCGTCCGCACCAAGGCCATAGACGGTTTCCGTCGGGAAAGCGACCAATGCGCCATTTTTCAATTCTGTAGCAGCCTGACTCAGAGTATCGGCAGTACACATAGAGACAAAGTTTTGCGCCAAGATACTCCTATGGCTAAAGATAATGATCAACGCATCCGCGTTATGCGAATTATAGCCCGGATGAATGTTGGCGGCCCCGCGGTGCAAGTCTCTGGACTGATGCGAGGCCTTGATTCGAACAAGTTTGAGCACCGGCTGGTGACGGGTTTCTGCGCCGAAGATGAGTCCGACTACCTCGATACGGTCGCAACTGATGTGACGGCCACACGGATCAACGGGTTAGGAAGGTCAATATCACCGAAGGCTGATCTTTTTGCATTTCTTCAAGTGGTTCGTGAAATCAGGAAATTCCGCCCACATATAATCCATACGCACACCGCTAAGGCTGGCGTTATCGGTCGAATCGCATCAATACTCTCTGGGCGCAAATCCATCCGTGTCCACACTTACCACGGTCACTTACTCCACGGCTATTTCGGAAAAGGTAAAACTTTCCTTGTCATAATTATCGAAAAATTTCTCGGTCTCTTTACAACAAAACTTTTGGCAGTCGGCAAGAAAGTCATGGAGGATCTTCTCTCAGCCGGAATTGGTTCTGCAGAAAAGTTTGCCCTCATGCCACCCGGACTTAAATTGGAAGCGCTTCCGACACGCGAAGCTGCATGCCTAGAACTAGGACTCGATCCCTCCCAAAACTACTGCGCTTTTATCGGGCGGGTCACAAAAATAAAGAGACCAGACCGATTTCTCGATGTCGTCGCAGAAATTCAAAATCATAATGTGCCTATTCACTTCATTGTTGCTGGTGCTGGAGATTTATTGGAGTACTGCAAAGAGCGTGCAACCGCCAAGAATCTTCCCGTGACTTTCCTTGGTTGGCGCGAGGATATAGAAACCGTCCTCGCTGCCTCAGATGTAGTTCTCTTAACAAGTGATAACGAAGGCACTCCACTCTCGCTCATCCAGGCCGGAATGGCCAAGATTGCTGTCGTCTCCACCGATGTTGGGTCAGTAAGAGAGATAGTCGTAGATCAGGAGACTGGAATATTGACAGACCTCACCACCCATTCGATCGCAAATGTTCTCAAAGAACTCATCTTGGACATTGACCTTCGCGATGACATGGGCTTAGCTGCGTACGACTATACGATGCAGCGGTACGGGGTTGAAAGATTGGTGAGTGATCACGAGAAGTTGTACTTGGATTTAATTAACGATCAAGCCAATTCCTAGCCCAGAGTTCTAGTATCAGCATCGGCCAGATCACTCCATCCCTATCTCGCCCCGAGATGTGCTCTGCAAGTACTTTTTCAACTTGATTTTGAAGAAACCAACCGCGATCGCGCGCGGTTTGGTCAGTTAAGAGGTCGTGGGTCATTGTCTTCAACCCGGTTCGCAGCCAATCTGCACGTGGGATAGCGAAGCCCATCTTGGGGCGATCAATTAATTCCGCTGGGACCAGGGAGCGGGCGATCTCTTTAAGGAGGTACTTGCTCTGCCGGCCTCTGATCTTGAACTCGGAAGGCAAGCCTGCCGCCCATTCGACAATCTCATGATCGAGCAACGGTGATCGCACCTCCAGGCTATGTGCCATCGTCGCCATATCTGCCTTCACCAGTAAATCACCAGGTAGATACCATTCAAAATCAGAGCGGAGCATCTTTGAAAGGTCGTCTCTGGCGCCTTCACGAGCAAATTGAGACTCAAACTCGGTTGCCGCACTCGTTGAGTGGAAATCGCGCGATATCAGTGACTTGAGTTCTGAATCAGATCCAAGGGAGATAACACCACGATATCGCGAGGCTAGTGATGGGTAAGACCTAATTTGGGAAAGTATCCGCCGAACTTTACGGTGCGAGATTTCTTCGCGAGCAGATAACCGCTTTCCAAGAGGGGCCGCGAGTGCCATGGCTATATTCCACCGTTGCATCATCGGTGTGGCCACATATCGGTCGTACCCCCCAAAGACTTCATCGCCACCATCTCCACCAAGGGCGACAACTACTTCCTCTCTCGCGAATTTGGCAAGCATAAATGTGGGAATGATTGAAGAATCTGCAAAGGGTTGATCGAGCGATCTAGAAAGTTGCTGTAGAAGGAGGGTGGGATCTGGAGACAACTTCTCCTCAATGTGTTTGGTTCCCAAATACTTGGCAACTTCTCGAGCATATTTAGATTCGTCGTATTTTGGATCATCGAACCCGATTGAGAAGGTGCGAACTTTTCCGGGCACAAGTTGACTCATATACGCCGTCACAACTGTAGAGTCATAGCCTCCACTAAGAAAGGAGCCGAGTGGGCGTTCAGAAATTAGCCTTCGCTCAACCGCGGCCTTAATGAGTTCCTTGCCTCTCTCAAGTGCGACTTCATAAGAGACCTTCTTCTCATGAGAGAAATCGGGAGACCAATATTTAGATTTCTCAAATGTACCGTTATGCCAGATACCAACCGATGCTGGTGGAATTTGACTGATTTCATTAAAAGCCGAGCGAGGAGCGTTGACGTAACCGAATGAGAGAACTTCCGAGATCGCAGCAGGCCGTAGCGTCGTACTTACCCCTGCTGCTACCAGAGCCTTAATTTCGGAGGCGAAGAGGAGCGTCCCATCTGATTGTAGGGAGTACCAGAGTGGTTTCTTTCCCATTCGATCTCGCACGAGTATCAATCTCTTCCCTCGTGAATCCCAGATTGCAATCGCAAACATCCCATTTAACTTCTGAACAAAATCAACCCCATACTCTTCGTAAAGATGGACAATTACTTCAGAGTCTCCATTTGATCTGAATCTGTGCCCTTTGGCCACCAGGTCTTCGCGTAAAGATTTGAAGTTGTAGATCTCACCATTGAAAACCAACTGGATAGTTCTTGCTTCATTTGAGACAGGTTGTTGGCCTGCTCCAACGTCGATGATGGCGAGACGGCAAATCCCAAGGGCTACGCCGTCATCCAGAAAGGTACCTCGTTCATCGGGGCCACGATGATCAATTGAGTCAAGGACCTTCGCGAGGAAAGGTTCCTTGGGTGCCCCAATGCCAACACCTCCGGCGATTCCGCACATCGTTGATCAATCAGAAACTGTTGGGCCGTTGGCGACAGTCTCTCCGAATGCTTTAAGCCAATCGACTGTTTCAGAGAGCGCTTTCTCGAAATCCATGGGTAGAACATCTGGAAACAATTGTTTCAGCAGAACCGGCGAGTTCTGTGATTCCTTCACATCTCCAGGGCGAATTGGCATAAAATTTACTTGCAGGTTTGGGAAGTACTTTCTGAGCATCTCTATTGTCTCCAAAAGAGATATTCGGTTGCCGTAAGCAAGATTTATTGCTCCATCATGGGTGACTTTACGTTCCATCGCATCTAGGCAAATATCAACAACTGTTTTTACGTAAGTAAAATCGCGAGACTGTGATCCGTCACCAAAAACTTCAATCGGCTCGTCATGCATTGCTTTCCAGATCCACTTAGGCAGTACGGCCGCATATTCATGATCGGGTCGCTGTTTGGGACCAAAGACATTGAAGAAACGCAGGAGTGTGACTGGAACGTTGTAGGCCGTTCCATATGCCTGAACATAGGCCTCCGCAGCTAGTTTGCTCGCAGCATATGGAGTCATAGGACCAAGCCACATCGACTCGTCCTTTGGCAGAACTCCATTTCGGCCATAGACGGATGAGGACGAACTAAAGAAAAGGTGTGCACCAGTGGCACGTGCAACCTCTAAAACATTAAGCGTTCCAGTGGCATTGACATCATGTGTCGCAATTGGATTCTTGAGAGATCTAGGAACGGAACCGCGAGCGCCAAGATGAAAAATCACTTCCGCATCGATGATTGCCTTTTTAACTCCTTCCGCATCAGCCAGCGAGACCTGGTGGAATCTACTGGTATCGGTATTTATATTGGAGAGAAGTCCCGTTGAAAGATCATCAATGACGCTTACGGTATGCCCCTTAAGTACGAGTGCGCCAACGAGATTGGACCCAATAAATCCAGCGCCACCGGTTACTGCGACATGTGCCATAACGGCACCCTATCAATTTTACTCAACTCATTATGATTGGACTCTTACCGATTACACAGGTAAATCACTTGCATTTTCCAATCCTCGCGCAAGAATTGGGTCATGAAAAAACATAACTTGAGACGTATCGCCATCGTAACGGTGGCGGGAGCATTATTTGGAAGTATTGCTCTGGCGCCGGCTAGTCAAGCTGCCACAAGCAGTCGCTATATCACCGTCTCTGCCGATGGAACGGTAAAAGTCTCCCCCGATGCTGTTCGAATAAATGCCACAGTTTCAACGGTTGCCGGAACAACTAAGGAGGCACTCGCTGCCACTGCCACGTCGGCATCTGCCGTTCGGGCAGCTTTTCTTCTCCAAGGCGTTGCATCCCGAGACATCGCAACACAGAGCGTCACTGTCTATCCTGAGTACAGTTACACACAAGATAAAGGCTCGGTAATTATTGGGTATCGCGCCAGCCAGAGTTTTGTAGTAGTCATTAGAAAGGCAACGACTGCTGGAATCGTCGTAGACGCGATCGTGACGGCCGGCGGAGATAACTTGCAACTCAACGGTGTGACACCCTTTGTACTCGATTCAACCAAGGCAACAATTAGCGCGCGCACTGCCGCCGTCAAGAATGCAAAAGCTAAAGCTTCTTCTTACGCCTCGCTGCTCGGCATCAAACTTGGCAAAGTGAATTATTTGATTGAAAATTCTTCACCATCCGTGTACCCACCGATAATGTCCTCCGTTGCGAAGGATTCCGCCGGATCAACTCAAATTGATCTCGGGTTGCAGGATGTAACGGTCTCCATCAGCGTTCAATGGGCACTTATCTAGTCAGATCGTTGGTAATACCGCCTCATCGACACCTCTTGATGGGGCGGTTTTACTGCGCGGTGCAATAAAGGTACGATTTGCGAGCCTCACACGTCCCCATCGTCTAGGGGCCTAGGACATCGCCCTTTCACGGCGGTAACACGGGTTCGAATCCCGTTGGGGGCACTGGTCTCTATCTCAGGTACTCGCTCGCGCGGATACTGATAGAGCGAGGCCTGGTAGCGCAGTTGGTTAGCGCGCCGCCCTGTCACGGCGGAGGTCGCGGGTTCAAGTCCCGTCCAGGTCGCAAGAGTTTGGCGTCGTACAACTAGCTTGGCCGACGCTGAAATCTTGGAGGCTGGGTAGCTCAGTTGGTACGAGCGCGCGACTGAAAATCGTGAGGTCGACGGTTCGATCCCGTCCCTAGCCACATTAAAGAGGCAGGTCATACGCTTGTTTTCTTTTCTTCCCCATTCATAATCAGTTGTAAATCATCCAAACTGCTAACACTTTGCCAATAACCTCTCTTCGACCTGGACTCGCCTATGCGCTCGCAGTATCTCCATCGTCTTAGGGCCGAGCATTATGACTCGTCGGCCTTCCCCGCCCGCCTTTAGTGGAGTTCTGAACAAGGATTGACTCGTTGAAGTCGATCCGATTCTTAGAGCTGCTCACTTTGGGGTTTTCAAAATCAAGATCATTCCAAGTCAGGGCGAGTAGTTCACCCTTGCGAGCGCTCGAGTGGGTCGTCAACTCGCTCCATATGCCTCCCCGGAAGAGCCCGGAAGGAGCAATAAGCTCATCAATGCACTGGACAGGAATTTGCGCACTGTCACCCCTCTCAATATTTGGACTCTAGACCCGCGTTCCATATAAAAATAGATTCCCGACGCCCAGACTTTTCGCGTAGGAAATCGGTGGATTCCGAGAAACGTATGCGCAGGCTCACAATTGTCCTGAGATTGCCTTGGAAAGGCGTGTGAATCAACACTTTCCTGCACTTTCTAGCGTCTCAATGTTGACACCATCGCCCAGATTTGCCAATATTCAGGTAATCCCCCCCGCCGTCCTAGCTTTGGCTAGCACTGGCGGGGCTTTTTTGTAAGGTGGAAAATGACGAAACGAGTGACTGTATTCATCGATTACCAGAATGTCTACAAGCGAGCTCGAGGGATTTTTGAATTAGAAGGCCCTGAGAACATCGCCGGCCAAATCAGCCCCATAAAGGTTGCTCGTCTTTTGGTACAGAGAACTGGCGGCGATTGTGCTCTTGAGCAAGTTAGAGCGTACCGAGGGCTACCTTCGAACAGGATAGACCCAAAGGGTTATGGAGCAGTGCGTCGTCAGACGGCCAACTGGATGAAAGGCGGGCAGACGGAAGTCTTCTTAAGACCGATTCATTATCCGCCAGGATGGCCGGCTTCTTCTCCCGAGGAAGGGAAACCGAGAGAAAAGGGAATTGACGTTGAACTGGCAGTTGATTTTGTGAAGATGGCCATTGCTGGTGATTTCGATTTCGGGGTGATTTTTAGCATGGACAACGATTTGAAACCTGCACTCGAATACATCGGTAGCGCCTATCCCCATATAGGTCTGGCGGTTGCATCATGGTGGCCATCTGATGATATTGCTAGACATTCAAGGCCATCCACAATTTCAGTACCCAGAATAAGTCTCAAAGACATACGGCTAAATCTGAGAGACTTTGAGTCCGTCAGAGATGATGTTGACTATTCGCATTAGTCGTAACAAGGGGCAACTAATTCCCTGTTAGCCAGCTACGCAAGGAGATTTGCTAACACTTTGCTAACACTAAACAGGGAATCGGGTGAAACACTTAGGGAAGAGAGACCCCTTCCCAAACGATTTCGCGCTTGGAAATGGGACTCCAGAGAACTGAGAAACCGTATGAAACAACCCGACCGCGACTGAAAATCGTGAGGTCGACGGTTCGATCCCGCCCTAGCCACTTTTTACTGAATGGACCTCAGAGCAGTCTGGGATCACCGCTCAATTCTTCAAGGCGTTTCTGCAATTCAACCTCGTCACCCTTAACCACGAGCCGCTTATCGCGAGTCGATTCTCCATAAACGATCGAAAAATCCCGCACCTTCAGATGGAAAGCTTTTGCTAGCTCCTTAAGGAGTGCATCGTTTGCTTTTCCGTCGAGAGCGGGTGCTTGGACAGCAACAACAAGACGCGGGGGGTCACCCGCCGTGCCGCCTACTTTATTACGACTCGAATTGGGTCGAATCCGGATTTCTAGAATAAACATTGCTAATTAGTTGGAATAACGTTCTTTAGGAGTTGCCAGAATTAGGTAGAGCATCGGAATCACTAAAACGGAACGGTGACGGGCCATCGTCCCAACATTGATCTCAGTGAAGGCGCTAAAAAGTACGAAGAGTGCTGTGAAGCTGAGGAGAAAAATTGTTAATTCATCAACTCTCTTTCTTCCAAAACGTCTCCAGAGGGCAACCCCAAACCCAACATACAAGAACCACCAGAAGGGAGACTCCAGTGCTGCAATATTTAGAAAGAGACTTCCATTGTCAATAAATGGGAAGGGTGTGAATAGAAATCCAGCAGAGCGCAAAAGAAAAGTGACCGGGTTGCCAAATCTTGCTGGAGAAACATTGAGACGTGAAGTGTTGTAAGTACTAGGTGGCTCGGGGGTTTGGGAGGACCCAGAGTTAGGGGAAGGTTCTGCCGCGCCCCCCATGCCAAGTCCCCGCAGCGTTCGAGAGAAGAGACTCTGCGGCTGAGAAGTGAGGGCTGATCTTAGTCCGGAGGCCGTGGTTGCCACGTTCTCGCTCGCAGCGGTTGCGTTTGAAGCCGTCACGGTAGCGATGGAGGAGCCCCCGGTAGCCGATATAGAAGTGAGTTGTCCCTTAATGCCGTCGGATAAGTATTTGGCCCCCGCCGGGTTTATTACCAATGGAAGGATGAGGGCAATCACTACATATCCATAACGCGCAATTCCTCTACGTCGGCGGATCAGAAGAAGAATAATTGAAACCAGAGAACTCAGAAGCACTAGTAGGAAGAGATAACTCTTCGTCTCAAAAAGGATGAGATTGCCAATTAGAAGGAAGGGGAAAGCGACCCGCTCTCGCTGCTGCGTTAAGAAGTAGAACCCAGTGCATATGAGTGAGAGTGCCAAAAAACGGATGGCGAGATAATCAGGAATACCTATGGCCTCAAGGCCCCTTGCTGGGAGATAGAAGGTGCGAAGAACTAAGGTCTGACTGTTCGACCATCCGAGAATGGAAGCAGTGGAGAACCCTCTCTCGTAGGTCGCTCTGTAAATGGTGAGATAACCCATTTCATCCGGGGCGAAGGCATAAATTTTCCCTAAAAATACGGCTACAAATGAGTGAGCGGCGATAAAGGTCCAGAGAAATGGGTTTCGAACGGGATTGATAAAGAATCGCGAAGAGACACTCCTCATATTGCTCAGGTCAACCAGTTAGGCAGAGCCAGATTTACGTTGGAACCGCTTCGGTGCCCCACCTGACGCCTGACCGCCACCAACCTTTGATCCGCTGCCTGGACCGTTCGTGCTACCAGATGCACCCTTCTGCTGCTTCTTCTCTAATGCCTCTAGGAACTTGGCACGGGCATCGTCTGCTGGCTTTTTTTCGGACATGCGCACAGGGTACTACCGCTCTGGCTCATACCTCCGCCTTATCTTCGCTGGGAATCCGGAGAAAGAAGATCAAAAGAGATATCCAGAGCAGAGCGCCGAAAGCCATCAGCTGATAACCATAGCTCGCTGGCCAGTGATAAATGGCAAGTGCCAGAGCACCAAAGAACGCGGCTGTAAACCAGAGAATGAATGCAACTGCTCGCCTATCAAATCCGATGCGGATGAGTCGGTGAGATAAATGATCGCGACCGCCTTGAAAAGGTGAGACTCTTCGGTAGATTCGAGAACCCACGGCCACAGTTGTGTCGAGAATCGGTAGCGCCATTAATAACACCGGGATCGCGAGCGATTTGCTTCGTGGGGCGAGTTCAGGATCCAGACGAATTGTTAAGACGGCGACGATAATCCCGAGGAAAAGTGATCCGGCATCTCCCATATAGATTTTTGCTGGTGCCTTATTCCACATGAGAAATCCGGCTGTGGCACCTGCAGTAACAATTGCTAGGGCACTCACCAGGACTTGTTGACGGTCGTAGGCAATAAAAAAGAGAAAGACGGTGATGACCGCGACCGTTCCAGAAGCACCGCCATCGAGATTGTCGAAAAAGTTAATTGAGTTGCAGACTCCAACAATCCAAAAAATAGTGACGGCAGTATCTAAGAATGCGATGTTAAGCGGAGTGCCAATGGTGCGGGTCGAGATTAAAATGAGGGCGACGATGAGGGCAGCAATTGTTTGAAGAACCAGCCGAGGCCACGGCTCCAAACCGCGAAGGTCATCTACCAGGCCCATAATAGATATTGCCAGAGCGGGTATCAGTACTGAGCTCGCCAGCGCAAAGGTTTG
>JACPZY010000099.1 GCA_016195215.1 Actinomycetota bacterium
GGAGATACTGCTTCACGATCCCGATCTTGTCTTGCTCGACAACATGAGTGTCGACGAGTGCCGGCAAGCAGTAGCGATTACAAATGGAAGGTGCAAATTGGAGGCTTCCGGTGGATTGTCGCTCGATAATGCGCGTGCATATGCAGAAACTGGAGTGGATTACCTAGCAGTTGGGGCGCTGACGCATTCGGCGCCAGTTTTTGATATCGGACTCGACCTAAAGGCGGAGATCTAAATGTTACTTGCGATAGATGTTGGAAATACAAATACGGTACTTGGGATTTTTGATGGCAAAGTATTGATCCGCTCCTGGCGAGTGAAGACCGATCCTCGCAATACTTCCGATGAGTTGTGGTTGCAGTTCGGAACGCTCGTTGCTGAATTTGAAATCACCGGTCTGACGGTCTGCTCTACTGTTCCCGCCACCCTGCGCGAAATGCGGACAATGATTAGCTCATATTTCCCGGATATTCGAACGACCATCGTTGAGCCAGGGATTAAGACAGGCGTGCCCCTGCTCGTGGATAATCCAAAAGAAATTGGCGCAGATCGGATCGTTAATACTCTTGCCGCTCATACTCTCTATCCCCATGGGCCCGCCATCGTCGTCGACTTCGGTACTTCAACGAACCTGGATGTTGTCTCTTCCAAAGGCGAATTTATGGGTGGCGCGATTGCACCCGGAATAGAGATTTCGGTAGATGCCCTGGCTTCACGTGCAGCCCAACTTAGAAAAGTGGAACTCGTCCGCCCTCGCTCGGTGATTGGGAAGAACACGGTGGAGGCTCTGCAATCTGGCACCATTTTCGGATTCGCGGGACAGGTCGATGGCTTGGTAAATCGGATAACAGCCGAACTCCAAGAATCCCAACCGGGGAAACCCGCGGTTATCGCTACGGGCGGCCTAGCACCATTGGTCCTTGGTATTTCCGAAACGATTGAGCACCACGAACCAGATCTCACTCTGATTGGTCTGCGTCTGATTCACGAGAGAAATGGTTAGATCGCTAGACTCACTCCACCATGGCTGAAGATACCAACAGAGTTGCCGACGAGAGTCTGCCGGAACACCCATTGGTGACGAACGGTCGCGATGTTGTCGACGGTCGGGTGGATACTGATCTGCCGGAGCAATTACGCATTAGACGCGAGAAGAGAGCTGATTTATTAGCTCGGGGAGTAGAGCCTTACCCAGTCGCGGTTCCACGTACAAAGCCTCTTGCGCAAATCCGTGCTACTTACGCTGGCCTTGAAATCGATGTTGCAACAGGGGAGATTGAGAGCGTAACGGGAAGAATTATTTTCAAGCGTGATACTGGAAAGCTCTGCTTTGCAACGCTCCGTGAGGGCGATGGAACTGAGCTTCAAGTCATGCTCTCTCTGGATAAAGTGGGTGAAGAGTCCCTCAATTCTTGGAAAAGTGAAATTGATCTTGGCGATATTGTCAGTGTTACTGGAGAAGTTATCACTTCCAAGCGAGGAGAACTCTCCGTTCTTGCCAATGATTGGGCCTGGGCGGCAAAAGCACTCCGTCCTCTTCCCAACGACCACTCTCCGATGTCCGAGGAGACACGCGTTCGAATGCGCTATGTCGACCTGATTGTTCGTCCGCAAGCACGGAGCAATGCTCGATTGCGTCCGGCAGTAATGCGATCTCTAAGAGAGACCTTCCATGCGCGGGATTACCTCGAAGTCGAGACTCCCATGCTCCAAGTTCAACCTGGTGGCGCGACTGCCCGCCCCTTTAAGACATTTAGCAATGCTTATGACATGGATTTATTTTTACGTATTGCGCCGGAGCTTTTTCTCAAGCGCTGTGTCGTAGGTGGAATTGAGAGAGTCTTTGAGATAAATCGAAATTTCAGAAACGAAGGGGCCGACTCAAGTCATTCACCCGAGTTTGCAATGATCGAGAGTTATGAAGCCTATGGAGATTGGCGTACCACTGCCGATCTGGCTCGATCGCTGGTACAGAATTCTGCGGAGGCGATTTTCGGGTCGCACGTTGCTACCCATCATGATGGAAGAGAATCCGACTTAGGTGGAAAGTGGCGAGAAATCTCTCTGTACGACGTTATTTCTGAGAAGGTCGGTGAGTCGATTACTGCTCTTACTCCGATGGGGCAACTAAAAAAATTGGCTTCCAAACTCGGAATGAAAATTGATCCCAATTGGATTCAAGGCAAAGTTGCTGAGGAAATTTTTGAGCATGTATCAGTGGGAGAGTTGAACGAACCTACCTTTGTCATGGGATTCCCAATCGACAATGCTCCTTTAGTTCGCGCCCATCGCGAAATTCCAGGTGTCGTTGAGAAATGGGATCTCTATGTCGACGGATTCGAGTTGGCAACTGGATACTCAGAACTCATCGATCCGATACTCCAACGCGAGCGTCTAGTAGAACAGGGACGATTGGCGGCAAAGGGAGACCTCGAAGCGATGGGAGTCGACGAAGATTTCTTACGGGCGATGGAATTTGGAATGCCACCAATGGGTGGACTGGGAATGGGCGTCGATAGATTGCTGATGGCCCTTACTGGACTTGGAATCCGCGAGACGATTCTTTTTCCACTAGTGAAGCCCGAGATCGATCAGTAATGATTGAAATTCGTCCAGCAAAATCGACGGATGTTAAAGGAATCCGTAAATTAATTGACACATACGCGCCTCAACGCCGCCTTCTCTCAAAAGAGACGGTGACACTTTATGAGAGCGTTCAGGAATTCACGGTTGCCATTGAGGATGGCGACGTGGTTGGATGTGGCGCACTTCATGTACTGTGGGAGGATCTAGCCGAAGTTCGCACGGTGGCAGTGGCCGAGCGTTTACGTGGTCAAGGTGTTGGCGGACGGATGCTTGAGGCAATTATTGAGCGGGCGCGGGCGATCGGGGTAAAACGGATTTTCTGTCTGACATTTGAGACGGATTTCTTCGGGCGGTACGGTTTTGATCCGATTGAGGGAACTCCTGTAGAACCGGAGGTCTATTCCCAGCTTCTCCACTCCTATGACACTGGTATTGCCGAATTCCTTGATTTGGAGTCGGTGAAGCCAAATACCCTGGGAAATACGAGAATGCTGAAGTACCTCTGAGCACGTTGAAAGCCTCACTAGCCGATTGGATGGTTGAGGCAGTTCCGTTTACCTCAACAGATTGTCGATGGATTGGGGCATAAACCGCCCTGGTCTGCGGTTAGAAGAATCAAGGACGCGATTTAGCACCTCAACCCTGCCTGGTATTAGGCTTATAGAACGAAACCGAAGGAGTTCCCCGATGTTTGAGCGCTTTACAGATAGAGCTAGACGGGTTGTCGTCCTGGCCCAAGAAGAGGCTCGCATGCTCAATCACAATTACATCGGTACTGAGCACATCCTCCTGGGTCTCATCCACGAAGGCGAAGGCGTTGCCGCCAAAGCCCTTGAATCCCTTGGCATCTCCCTGGAGGCCGTCCGCTCGCAGGTGGAAGAGATCATTGGCCAGGGACAGCAAGCGCCCAGTGGCCATATCCCTTTTACCCCTCGCGCGAAGAAGGTCCTTGAACTCTCACTCCGCGAGGCGTTGCAGTTGGGCCATAATTACATCGGCACCGAACATATTCTTCTGGGACTCATCCGCGAAGGCGAAGGCGTTGCCGCACAGGTTCTGATGAAACTCGGCGCCGACCTTGCCCGCGTACGCCAGCAAGTCATCCAACTTCTCTCTGGCTACCAAGGCAAAGAGACTGTGACTACTGGTGGACCAGCCGAGGGCGCTCCTTCAACTTCTCTGGTACTTGATCAATTCGGCAGAAATCTCACGCAAGCAGCCCGTGAAGGCAAACTTGATCCTGTAATTGGTCGTGAGAAAGAAATTGAAAGAGTTATGCAAGTTCTTTCGCGACGGACCAAGAACAATCCAGTTCTTATAGGCGAACCAGGCGTTGGCAAGACGGCAGTAGTTGAGGGACTTGCACAAGCAATTGTTCATGGCGATGTTCCCGAGACTTTGAAAGACAAGCAGCTCTATTCACTTGATTTGGGTGCCCTTGTTGCAGGCAGCCGCTACCGTGGAGATTTTGAAGAGCGGTTGAAGAAAGTACTCAAAGAGATCCGTACTCGTGGCGACATCATCCTTTTCATTGATGAGATTCATACCCTGGTTGGTGCGGGTGCTGCCGAAGGCGCAATTGATGCTGCCAGTATCCTCAAGCCAATGCTTGCTCGTGGCGAACTCCAAACAATCGGTGCCACAACACTGGATGAGTACCGCAAGCACCTTGAAAAGGATGCCGCTCTCGAGCGACGGTTCCAACCAATTCAAGTAGCCGAACCAACTCTCGAGCACACCATTGCGATTCTCAAAGGCCTTCGCGATCGCTACGAGTCACACCACCGAGTTTCCATTTCCGATGCGGCACTTGTTGCCGCTGCAACCCTCGCCGACCGATATGTTTCAGATCGATTCTTGCCGGATAAGGCAATCGATTTAATCGACGAAGCGGGTTCACGTCTACGTATCCGTCGGATGACGGCTCCTCCTGAGTTGCGCGAATTTGACGAGAAGATCGCCAATGTCCGTCGCGAGAAGGAATCCGCCATTGACAGCCAGGATTTTGAGAAAGCTGCGGCTCTGCGCGATACCGAGAAACAGTTGATCAATGAGAAGCACGAGCGGGAGAAGACCTGGAAAGCAGGTGATCTCGACATGGTTACCGAAGTCGATGAAGAACTTATCGCCGAAGTACTCTCCACGGCAACGGGCATCCCAGTCTTTAAATTGACCGAGGCGGAGACTGCGCGTCTGCTCCACATGGAAGATGAATTGCACCGCCGGGTTATAGGCCAGGATCAGGCAATTAAGGCGCTGTCGCAGGCGATCCGTCGTACCCGCGCCGGGTTGAAAGATCCCAAGCGGCCCGGTGGGTCATTTATTTTTGCCGGCCCTTCCGGTGTTGGAAAGACCGAACTCTCTCGCACCCTGGCTGCATTCCTCTTTGGGACAGCGGATGCACTTATCCAACTAGATATGTCTGAGTACTCCGAGCGTCACACTGCTTCGCGACTCTTCGGGGCGCCTCCCGGATATGTTGGCTATGACGAGGGTGGGCAGCTCACCGAGAAGGTCCGCCGCAAGCCTTTCTCTGTCGTGCTCTTTGATGAAATTGAAAAAGCGCACCCAGATATTTTCAACTCTCTGCTCCAAGTTCTCGAAGATGGACACCTCACTGATGCGCAAGGCCGGGTTGTCGATTTCAAGAACACCGTGATCATCATGACAACCAACCTTGGTACTCGTGATATCTCAAAGGGTGCCGGACTTGGGTTTGCCAACTCCGAAGACGAGTTGAGCAATTACGAGCGGATGAAGGCAAAGGTCGGTGATGAGTTGAAAAATCACTTCCGTCCAGAGTTCCTCAACCGTATTGACGACATCATTGTCTTCCACCAGTTGACCAAGCCGGAAATTATCCAGATTGTCGATCTCATGATCACCAATCTTGATGATCGTCTTAAGGCAAAAGACATGGGTATCGAACTAACCACCGCCGCCAAGAATTTGTTGGCCGAGCGTGGATACGATCCACTTCTTGGTGCACGACCTCTTCGTCGAACAATTCAACGTGAGATCGAAGATAGCCTCTCCGAGAAGATTCTCTTCGGTGATCTTAAGTCTGGTGAAATCGTTCTAGTCGGCGTTGAAGGTGAAGGCGCGGAAGCAACATTCACCTTCCTAGGATCGCCAAAGGCGCTCCTGCCTGACACTCCAAGCGATCTCACAGAGGCTCCAACGGTTTAACTACTAGGACTTTTTTCCCCGTTCCGATTCGCTCGGTTCCAATTTACGTTACCTAGTGCAATGAGTCCGATGATGAAGAGCACTTGAATCGCGATCGCCCACGGGGATGTAATCTCATCTGCAATGATTTTTCCAAGGGATGTCTCCTTAAGGACGCCAGCGCCAGAGACATAAAGTGAATACGTGATAAGTCGCCCAGCTGCGAAGGCCAGAAGGAGCGGTTTGAGGGCGATCTGCTTGATTATTCCAGCCCCTTCAAAGAGTTGGGCCGATGAGAGCGGTGAGATAAAGAAAAGGGCGAGAAGTCCGAAGACGCGGCTCGGGTTCTTCTCAATCTGCGCTCCCATAGTTTCCATGTTGGCAACGTAACCTTTGGGCAACCACTTTCGAAGCGCCCTGAAACTATAGGCAAGGACCGCACGTCCGATTGTCGCGCTTACCACTCCACTGAGAACAAGTGCGACAGGGTTCAATTGGTATCTCAAAGCGAAGAAGAGGAGCAGCGACCAGGTGGGTGGTGCGAATGCAGGGAGCATATTTGCAAATACGATTACCGCTACCACTGTCAGGTAATTGGACACTTCTTTAGCGTAGACATATATTGAACCGTTTCCAATGAGAGTACGAGTGACGTATCCTGGATCTGAGAAGAAGGGTTTCGATGAGCAGCATGGAAGATACCTCTCTCGGTCTGCTCCGCACCGAGCAGGTCGATTCAAAATTTCAACATTTGGATGAGATGACTGTTGCTGAACTTCTTCGCGCAATGAATGAAGGCGATGCTGATGTGCCCAAGGCTATTGCTCTGGTGCTGCCTGAGATTGAAAGTGCGATCGAATCAATTGTTAAGCGGATGATGCATGGTGGGCGGCTGATTTATGTCGGAGCTGGAACATCCGGTCGACTCGGTGTTCTTGATGCGGCTGAATGTGGGCCGACTTTCTCAGTTTCTGATGATCAGATCCTGGCTTTTATCGCTGGCGGCGACGGTGCACTCAAACATGCTGTTGAAGGCGCGGAAGATGATTTTCTTGCCGGTGAGTCCGATCTTCACTCCATCAATCTTCAGCCGCAGGATACTGTCGTGGGGATTGCGGCCAGTGGCCGGACCCCTTATGTACGGGGCGCTCTGGCTTTCGCAAGGAAAGTTGGGGCCCTGACCATTGCATTGACCTCCAACCCCAATTCAGAGATTTCGAAAGATGTGGATCATCCTCTGGAAATTGACTCTGGCCCAGAACTCCTTGCCGGCTCTACCCGTCTGAAGTCGGGTACTGCCCAGAAACTGGTCCTCAATATGATCTCGACCATCACGATGGTCCGCTTGGGCAAGACATTCGGGAATCTCATGGTGGATCTTCAAATTACAAACGAGAAACTCCGAGATCGAGCAGTTCGAATCATCATGGCGGCCACGGGTGCCACCCATGAGGGCGCCTCCCTCGCGCTTGAGGAGTCGGGCAATGAGGTAAAGGTGGCGATTCTGATGATCCTTCTTACTGTCGATGCCGCCACCGCTCGGGGGCGATTGCAGGGAGCATCCAATCGAGTTCAGGCCGCTCTCACTTTGAGATAGTCCTTCTCCACCTGACATTGGGGAACCCATCGGAAAGTTATGGGAACGTTATCCAACCCTGCCCAACTCCACTTGACCAGGTAGCGAATTGAGGCAATGATTTCCACGGATGGACAGCGTCTATGAATCTTTTTTTCATGGCGCCACTCCCAAGATGATTCAACCTTGAAAGGGGAATTCAGTGAATTTACGGAAGAAGATTGCAGTCATGGGCGTGAGCGCTGCGCTCGTGGCTGGAGTTGCATTTGTGGCGCCAGCGCAGGCCGCGAGCAAAGATCTCGTGATTGGTATCACTCTCGATATTGATAAATTGGATCCGCAGGGTGCAACAAGTTTTGCAACAGTGCGTGCACTCGGTCTGGTCTATGGCAGTTTGGTAGAAGTTGGTCCAAAACTAGATATCCGCGCTGGACTTGCAACATCATGGTCCTTTAACTCTACTGGTACCCAGCTCCGTCTTCACCTTCGCAAGAACGTGAAATTCCAGGATGGTTCCGCATTTGATGCCACAGATGTCAAGGCCTCGATCGAGAGAATTCTTGATCCAGCAAATAAGGCAGCAGCACGCTCCAATTTGCTGACAATTAAGAGTGTCACAGTTGTTGACAAGTACACTGTCAATCTTGATCTGACCATCCCTAACGTAGCGATTTTGGCTGCGTTGGACGGCGTCAATATTGCAATGCTTTCAAGTGATGACATTAAAGCCGGCAATGTCGGGAAAACTGTTAACGGAACCGGTCCTTTCAAGTTTGTTTCATGGGAACCAGGTCAATCCGTCAAATTGGTAAAGAATCCAACCTACTGGGGAAGTGCTGTAAAACTAGATACCGTCACTTTCCGAGTGATTCCAAGTGAATCCTCGGTTCTCTCCGCTCTCAATGCTGGATCAGTGCAGTTCGCGGTCATTACTGATCCGCTGATCGCCAAGCAGGTGGGCTCAAATCTGAAAAAGTACAAGACTCCAGCACTTGCCTACATGGCTCTTCAATTGAACGCCAAGAAAGCGCCAATGGACAATATAAATGTCCGCCTGGCAATTCAATGTGCGATCGATCGGGCTGAAGTTGTTAAGACTGCGCAATCAGGTGAGGGCACCGTAATCGGACCAATCACCAGCCCGGCATATCGATCAGATCCAAATGATCGTCCATGTCCAAAGGCCGATATCGCAAAGGCCAAGGCATACCTGGCAACAGCAGGTTACCCAAATGGTCTCACCATTAAGTCAATGGTCGCTCCAACGCAATTCGCAACAGCGTCTGCAGTCGCCCAGAGCTTGAAAGCTCAGCTTGCAAAGGCTGGCATTACCCTGGATCTTGAAATAGTGGATGACTCAACCTTCATATCACGTTGGTTGGCCGCTGATTTCGTTACCTCTATCGCCAATAACGGTGGACGTATCGATCCGGACACGATGTACACCCGTTACTTCACTTCAACCGGTAACCTAAACAAGGTTGCCGGCTACTCATCAGCCACACTGGATGCGCTTTTTGCGAAGGGCAAGTCCAATGGCAATGTAACTCAGCGAAGGGCCGCCTATAAGGCTATCTCTGAGGAACTTGAAAATAATGCCGTATGGATCTGGCTCTTCTCGCCATACGAGTACCGAGTTACATCCACCAAGTTGACCGGTTTTATTCCGCTGGCAACTGGTTCACTGCTTGAGTTGCGTAAAGCAGATCTAAAGTAGATTAAAGGGAACGGTGTGTAGAAATTCCTCTACACATCGTTCCTATTTCTTCTTAAAAATAACGCAAATAATTCCGGAGTTAGTGGAAACTACTGAAAAAAGGAGGTAACCCGCAATGCAGGGCGTATCAAAACTGCAGCGGTTCCTGTTCTCCTCCGTTACGTTGAGAATCCTCAGCATCACCACCACTCTCTTCGGCATTTCTATCTTTGTTTTTCTCGTTTTACGCGTAATTCCAGGCAACACAATTACTGGATCTTTCGGTATCGAAACGGGAATGCTGACTCCGGGGCAGATTGCCGAATTGCGGCACTACTACGGAATCGATCAATCCCTCATCCTTCAGTATTTCTCATGGATGAAGAGTTTTCTGAGTGGACAGTTTGGATACTCCTTCTCAACGGGTGTCTCGGTGATGAAGTTGACTAAGTCTGCACTTCCCGTGACGATCGAACTCGCTTTAATCGGCACGATCCTCGGCGTAATCATGGGAATTGCAATTGGAATGTTTAGCGCTCGAAAGCCAGGCAGCTTCCGAGATTTCGGCGGACAGCTCTTCGGACTCTTAGCTCTGGCAATCCCAGGCTTCGTCCTCAGCACCGCCATTGTGACGATTATGGCCAACGTCTTTCGTTATTTTCCAAATGGATTTGAGTACATGACTCCCTGGGAAAACCCGTGGGTCAATTTTCAACAGATGATGTTTCCCGGATTGGTTCTGGGTATTGCGGTTGCAGCACCGATTATGAGAACGACTCGATCGGCACTCTTGGAGACTGTAGATAAGGATTTTGTCCGTACAGCGCACGGAAAAGGTGTTTCTCCTCGCAAAGTTCAACTCCGGCACGTCTTGAGAAATTCATTGATTCCGATTGTCACAATGACAGGAATTCAATTTGGATACTTGCTCGGTGGAGCCGTAATTGTCGAGAAGATTTTTGCTCTGCCAGGAATGGGACGACAAGTTCTGGATGCAATTACTAAGCGCGAATATGCGACAGTCCAGAGCAGCGTCATGATATTCGCAATCATGTTCGTCACTATAAATGTCTGCACAGACCTCATCTATCGCAAAATTGATCCGAGAATCAAATGAAGATGAGTAAAGAGATGGGCACAAAAGGTGGTCTCCATTATTACCTACAGAGCAAAAGTGGAATTATTGGCGCAATCTTAGTTTTCTTCATGGCCGTAGGCGCTCTCAGCGCGGCTTTCGGTTGGTTACCTCATGACCCATTAATACAGAATGTGAATGATATTTTAAAGGGCCCATCAAAAAGATTCTGGTTTGGCACTGATCAGTTTGGCCGAGACATTTTTTCACGGACCTTGGATGGAATGCGCCGCTCTCTCACTGTTTCAATCGTCGCTGTCTCAATAGCAGCTTTTATTGGGGTGATTCTTGGAATATTGGGGGGTTACCTGGGCAAATGGTTTGATGTCCTTGTCACGCGCATGAGCGATGTGGTTTTTGCTTTCCCGGCGATTCTTCTGGCTCTGGCAATAGTCAGCAGCATAGGTAACTCTTGGATAGATACCGCTCTCTCAATTGCGATCGTCTATACGCCAATATTTATTCGCGTCGCTCGAGGTCCCGTCCTGACCGTCAAAGAGATGGATTATGTAAAGGTCTCTCGAATATTGGGGTATTCATCTCCACGCATCCTCATCAAACACATATTGCCCAACGTCACCGCTCCAATTGTTGTTCAAACGGCACTCTCGCTCTCTTGGGCGATCCTCACTGAATCAGGGCTTAGCTTCCTGGGATTGGGCACTCAACCCCCCGATGCCTCTCTCGGTCTGATGGTCGCAGATGCACAGTCATTGGCTGCATTTGCTTGGTGGACTCTCCTCTTCCCCTCTCTCTTTATAACGATTGTTGTTGTCGGCCTAAACCTCGTTGGAGATGGACTTCGCGATGCTTGGGATCCAGCACGGAGGAATTCATGAGTAAGCCTCCAGCACTCCTATCCATTGAAAATTTAGCTATAGCCACTGTTCAGGATCCACGCACCCTCATCAATGAGGTGA
>JACPZY010000100.1 GCA_016195215.1 Actinomycetota bacterium
CGCATCTCTCCAATTTTCCAGTTGAATGGGAGGGATACTTTTTCCGTGACGAGCTCGTTGCACGTTTTGGTCAAGAAGTAACTATTTCAAACGATGCACGAGCATTTAGTGTGGCAGAGTCAGTATTAGGAGTTGCAGCGGGGTTGAAGACTGTTGTGTGCGTTGTACTCGGTACCGGCGTTGGCGGCGGAGTCGTTATCGGGGGCAGACTCTGGAAGGGTACGGGAAGTGCAGGCGAATTGGGTCACCAGACAGTGGAACTTGATGGACCTCTTTGTGGCTGCGGAAATCACGGGTGCATTGAGTCGATCGCTGGCGCAACCGCAATCATTTCTGCAGGCGGGAAACCGACTGTTCCCGAAGTGTTTGAAGCAGCGCGATCTGGAGATGCGTTGGCAAGGACCGCTGTGAATCGGGCAATCTCCGCCCTTGCAGCTGGGTTAGGAAACGCCTATTTAGTTCTTGCACCAGATGCGATCGTGGTGGGTGGGGGTATCGCGGGTGCAGGGGCTCAACTATTCGATCCGCTTACCGAGCAAATTCGCAATCGAGTTCGTACGGTGCCTGGAGGGAGTATTCGAGTCTTGAAAGCCAAGCTCGGACTCTTTGCTGGTGCGGTTGGTTCTGCCTTGATTGCTGCCGAGAGAATAAATTCCTGATATTTGCGGAGCAATATCTGGTCTGCAACACTACTCATTCTCTAATAGAGTTCAGATTGAACTACTGGACTTCTAGGAGGACGCCATGGCAACAACTCGACGCGCATCAGCTCTTTGGAAAGGGACGCTTTTAGAGGGCACGGGTCAGGTTACCCTCGAATCTTCGAAGGTGGGAACCTTCTCGGTCTCCTGGCCAGCGCGCAGCGCAGAGCCAAATGGTGTCACAAGTCCTGAAGAATTGATTGCCGCAGCGCATTCGACGTGCTTCTCAATGGCCCTCTCAAGCGCACTATCCAAGGCAGGTACACCTCCAACAGAACTTCGAACTTCTGCAGAGGTGGATTTTCAACCTGGCGTCGGAATCATTGAGATTCGACTTCATGTTAGCGGCGATGTACCAGGACTCGATCACGCTGCATTTGTGGCTGCTGCAGAAGGAGCGAAAGAGGGCTGCCCGGTAAGCAAGGCGCTTAAAGCGGTTCCAATCAAACTCACTGTCGAGTAGCCCACGAGCATCGCAGTAAGTAAGAGGTTGGTGTGAGCAACCAGGAGCAGTCTCCAGAAATTGTTGAGTGCCCACCTTCGAGTCATGGTGAGGTCACTCTCGCGCCAAGATTGGTAAAACTCACTCCGCGATCTAATATTTCTATTCGTCGCACACTTCCACACCGAGATATACGAATGATCGGTGCTTGGTGTTTTCTCGATCATTACGGCCCAACCAATCAGGCTAATGCAATGAGCGTTGCCGCCCATCCGCATACAGGACTTCAAACAGTCTCATGGTTGTTTTCTGGAGAGATTGAACATCGAGACTCCCTCGGCAGCATTCAAGTGATCAATCCCGGCGAACTCAATCTGATGACTTCTGGAGTTGGCATTGCCCATTCTGAACTCTCACTTAACGAGGAGGTAGACCTGCACGGTGTGCAACTTTGGATTGTTCTGCCAGATTCAGATCGAGATATGTCGCCCATATTCGCCCATCACAATGATTTACCAGTCTTTGAATTCGGCCCAGCAATTGTTCGGTTGATGATTGGCGAATTGCTTGATCACAAGTCGAGTGCCAAGGTGTACTCCAAATTAGTTGGTGCCGAAATTGGTTTCCGTCATAAAGGAACTCTTCAACTTCCTCTAAATAAAGAATTTGAGTACGGCATTTTAATTGACTCGGGTGAAGTGACGTTGAACGGAGTCATTGTTCCACCGGGAAGTTTGCACTACCTGCCACAGGGTAAAAAAGTTCTAGGAGTAGCCTCGCTTGGCGCATCGCGAATGATGCTCCTTGGAGGAGAGCCATTTAAGGAAGAGATCGTGATGTGGTGGAATTTCATAGGGCGAACGCATGACGAAATTGTCGCGATGCGAGAGGAATGGCAGAACCAGTCCACGAAATTTCCTGCTTTTGCGGATCGCCTGGGCGGGCGGATTCCCGCCCCAGCAATGCCAAATGTGAGGTTGGCTCCAAGAACTAACCGTCAGATCAATTGGTGATCGGTTAACTCTCTGAAACGTGCGGAGGTAAATCCAAGAATTACTGGGAAAAGGGCGATAAATGTGGGAGGTGCTGTCAGTAGCAATTTTGCTCGGACGGGTTAGGCTTGTCGGAAGAAAAACGGGGCAGAGAGAAGAGAGAGAGGAAGATGAGCAAATTCCCCAATCGATCTGGCTCGGCACTTCTCGTGATTGACGTGCAGAATAATGTAGTTGATGACGCTTGGCACCGGGACGAAATCGTGAGAAACATCAATTCCGCTGTGGCGAAAGCACGCGCAGGAAATACAGAGGTGATCTGGATCCAACACTCATCAAAGGACCTTCCGATTGAAAGCGAAGGTTGGGAGATCGTTCCAGAGTTGAGGCCATTGGAATCCGAACCGATTCTTCGAAAACTTTATCGGAGCTCATTTGAAGATACGGAACTCGAACCACTTCTTGATAAATTGGGAGTGGACCACCTTTACATCACCGGCGCCCAGACCAATAACTGCGTACGTCATACATCTCATGCGGCTCTGGAGCGTGGTTATGACATCACGCTGATTAAGGATGCTCACACAACTTCGGATGTTAAATGGCACAATTTCGATATTCATGCGCCTGAAATAATTGATGATCTCAACCTATCGTTTCTTGATTATCACTTGCCTGGGCGTAAGGCGGACACCGTAACAACTGCTGAAGCAGTTCTTTGAGGGAATGATATGCCCACCTGGAGAAGGAAAATTAGAAGGGGTGGCGTATTTATTTTTTGCGGTGCTCTGGTTGGGTTTCTCCCGCTCGTCGTCGCAATTATTACTGGCGTCGTAACGGGCTACTCACCTTTTAGCGAAGACAGTGCCAGCGGGGCCGTGCTCTGGCTTCTCTTCATCACCGTGCCTACCGGCTTCGTAATTGGAGTCGTTGGGGTCTTTTATATCATTACTGGCTTGGTCAAATATAGAGGCGAGTTAGAACGTTAGTAGAATTTGATTGTGCAAATAAGAGAACGTTCTCACTTTCCGCAACGCGCGATACTGGTGGCAGTTTTCGCCTTTGCCATGGCGTTCTTTGAATCGGCTGTGGTTCTCTATCTCGAACGCGCCCTGAAAATTTCGCCTGAGACGATCTTCCCACTCATGAATCAGAAATCACTGGGCGGTCTGGGTTCAATTGAACTTGGTCGAGAGGCGGCCACACTTGTGATGCTAGCAACCGTGGGTTGGTTAACTGGTCGCAGTGGGTTAGAACGGTTGGCATGGAGTGCAGTTGCCTTCGGAATTTGGGATATCGGTTATTACTTCTGGCTCTGGGTTTTCATCGGATGGCCGACGAGCCTTGGCAATTTTGATCTTCTCTTTCTTCTACCAGTTCCGTGGGTTGGTCCAGTCTGGGCCCCTGTAGTGGTCAGCTTCGCGCTGATAATTTTTGGTTTGATTATCGCCCACCGTTTTCGAGAGGGAGAGAATGGATTTGTTAAACGATGGAATTTTGCCTTACTCATCGGAGGTGGGCTGATTGTCATCCTGAGTTTCACGGTTAACGGCACTGATTTTCTTCATGGAGCAATTCCGACTTCCTTTGCTTGGCCGATATATGCTTTAGGACTTGTCTTTGCTCTTATCGGGGTGGCACCGATGTGCAGATCTAGGAAGAAGTTTCGTAAGTAGGGAGTCCAAGTAACTAGAGTGCTGTTACCCTCGCATTCATGATCGCTGCGGAATTCAAGCGTGCAAAGCTGGCGGTGACTCTCACCTTTATTTTAAATGGATTGGTCGTTGGATCGTTCGTAGCGCGCCTACCCGATATCAAAGCTCATCTCGAAATCTCAAACGCTACCCTCGGCATCGCGCTCCTCTCATCGTCTATCGGCGTCTTCCTAGCACTTGGTCCATCTGGAAAGTTCTGTGCAAAGTACGGAAGCGCACCTGTCGCATTTCGAGCCAGCATCGGGCTCGCCGTTGCAACGGCACTCCTTGGGTTTGTTTTTAATCTTGCATGGTTCAGCTTCTCACTCTTTATTTTTGGTTTTGCCTTGGCATTCCAGGATGTGGCGATGAATTCACACGCGGTGGCACTCGAACATAAGTCAGAGAAGCGGATGTTGAGTGTCTTTCACGGAATGTTCTCCCTGGGCGGCTTCGCCGGCGGACTGATTGGTGGTCTGTTTTCCCAAGCAAAAATCACTTTCAGTATTCAAACGTTGATTGTCGGTGCCTTCGTCGCATTTATTGCCGTCTATGCAAAATCTCGATGGCTTCCTGCCAATGCAGACAAACATGAATTTATTAAGGAGAAGAAGGCAAAAAAGCGTCCCCAGGTTCTCTGGGTCCTCGGGTTCTTTGGTTTCGGTGCCGCTCTCTCAGAAGGTTCGGCAGGGGACTGGGGCGGAATTCTCACTCGCGAGACTTTCCAGGCTTCGCACTTTGTTTCCGCGCTTCCCTACATTGCCTTCTCCGCCACCATGGTGATTGGTCGTTTCTCTGGTGATCGACTTGCGCATAAATTCGGAGCCCCAAGGATCCTCTCCGCCGGAGGCGCAATAGGGAGCATTGGTCTTGCCATTGGTTTATTGATTGGCAGTAGTTTTGGTGTTGTCCTTGGCTGGCTCTTTCTTGGCTTGGGGCTTTCTGTAGTGATCCCACTTCTCTTTAGTGCGGCGGGAACAATCGCGGCAACGCGGTTTAGAGGGCAGGTTGCGCCTTCGCAAGCAGTTGCGATTGTCTCTGGAATCTCCTACTTTGGATTTATCGTTGGCCCACCGACACTTGGCTTTCTAGCCGATGTGATTGAACTTCGCTGGGCGATGTTTGTTCCAGTAGTTCTGGTCTCATTTCTGATTGCCAGCGCGAGATACGCCAAAACTGGTTAGAGGGTTGGATTCAGTGACAGACTTCTTGAAATCGCCAAAAAAATTTCTCCGCTCTCCTTGCAACTCTGGACCTTCAAGGCAAATATCAGTTTGTGCTTCCGCCCTTGCGACTGATTGCGTCAATCCCTGCTGATACGAGGAGAACTGCGCCGGTAACAAGGTACTGAATCCCCGCGCCATATCCCAGTAGACCCATACCATTGTCGATAACTGCGACGACTAGGCCACCCAGAATGGCGTCCCGTATTTTCCCTTTTCCGCCGAAGAGGCTCGTTCCACCGATGACAGCAGCGCCGACTGCATAGAGCAGTGTTGATTGACCACCCGTTGTTGGCGAGATCGAGTTCGCCCGAGATGCGAAGAGAAGCCCGGCGATTGATGCCATTCCAGAACAGATGACGAATGCAGCCGTACGGACGCGTTTGACGTTGATACCTGCTCGGCGTGCGGCCTCTGCATTTCCACCAACTGCATATATATGTCGACCAAACGCAGTTCGATTGAGAACAAATGTACCGATCACAAGGAGTATCAATATAACGGGGACTATTAGCGGAATTCCCTTAGTACTTACAAGGGGAGGATTTCCTCGTTCTCTCAAAAGAGCGAGGAGGCCAACGAAGGTGATAACACCCAACCCGGTAGTTTTCAGGGCCCACAGTTTAATCAGTTCAGTCTTCAATCCAGCTTTGCGTCGAGTGTTTATTCTGTTCAGCCCACTAAGGACATAAAGTCCCATTGTCGCGAAATAAAAGATCCAACTTTGGGCAAGCGTTAAATTACTGTTTTCAACAGCTAAAATGTATTTGTTACTGATCGAGATTGTTCCGCCCTCACCGGCTAGGAGAAGTAAAATTCCTTGAAACGCTAAGAAGGCCGCGAGGGTTACCACGAAGGATGGAATTCCAAGGCGGGCAACCAGGGTTCCCAGCATGGCTCCAAGGGCCAAGCCCACCAGCAAAGAAATAAGAATCGCTAAATACCACGGCACATTCTGATTTGAGATCAGTATTACGAGTACTGCCCCTGTGACGCCAGAGGCGTAGCCGGCGGAAAGATCAATCTCTCCGAGCAGGAGTACGAATACCAACCCCATTGCAATGACGATTACCGGAGCAGCCTGAGTCAGCAAGTTGGCAAAGTTCCGTGGAGTGAAGAAGAATTCTGAGATGGTGGCAAATATCGCAAAGAGCGCGACGAGCCCAAGAACGGCAGGCAGGGAGCCTATATCTCCAGACTTCACACGACTCAGGTAGTCGCTCATCGCGCTTTTCACGGATGGAGAGGCAGTTGTTGTTGGCTCTGTGATGACGCTCATGAACGAACTCCCGTGAATGGCGTGCACTTTCCGGTAGTAATCAATTCGATGACTTGCGTTGTCGTCACTTCCTTTTTCTTCACCTGCCCAGCCATCTGGCCTAGGTAGAGGGCGGAAATATTGTCGGCAACTTCAAAGACATCGATGAGGTTGTGGCTGATTAAAATTACTGCAAGACCATTATCAGCGAGGCGGCGAACCAGATTAAGTACTTGCTCAGTCTGGGCTACTCCGAGCGCTGCTGTCGGCTCATCCAAGATAACTACTTTGCTGTTCCAGAGAACCGCGCGGGCAATTGCAACAGTCTGACGTTGGCCGCCTGAAAGCGATGCAACAGTCTGGCGAATGGACTTGACTGTTCGAACGCTCAGTCCGTCGAGAGTCTTCCTGGCGAGGGCTTCCATGCTTGCTTCGTTTAGGACGTAGCCATTCTTAACTTCGCGTCCGAGAAACATATTGTGAACGATGTCGAGGTTGTCGCACAATGCGAGATCCTGGTAGACGACTTCAATTCCAAGAGCAGTGGCATCGCGTGGTCCATGAATGTGCACTTTTTCATTATTGAAAAGTATGTCTCCGCTTTCCGGAGTGTAAATACCCGCGATGCATTTGATCAGCGTGCTTTTCCCCGCGCCATTGTCTCCGACGAGAGCAGTAACTTCACCAACATAGGCATCGAAATTGACTTCTCGGAGGACGTGCACCGGACCAAAAGATTTATTGATGCCCTTTAAAGAAAGGATCGGATCGCTCATTTCTTGCTCCCATCATTGATCATCTGCATCTGAGCAGTTTGCCCTGGAACACAATTGATAGCAATAAAATTTCGGCCCGAGACTTGGCGTCCCGAGCCGAAATTTCATGCTCTTACAGGTACCTACTTTTCAGATTTAGATACCGTTGGCCTTACATACTTTCTCGGTAGCAATAGCGCAGATCGAGGCTCGAGTCTGGAAGCCATCCTTGATGACGACCGAGACGTTGGCCTTGGTGATTGCAACTGGCACGAGGAGTACTGAAGGAATTGGGATCGACTTAGCGCCGGCAGTCGCCTTTGCATCTGTCGTTCCGTTGGTTACTGCTTTGGTTCCCTTGATCAAGGAAACGGCGAGAGCGGCAGCACCGTTAGCTTCGGCCTTGATGGCCTTGTAAACAGTGTTAGAAAGGTCGCCTGTCAAGATGGCTGCAAGTCCGGCAGGAGATGCATCTTGTCCTGATACGCAGACCTTCCCGTTGAGCTTGTTCTTTTTGAGAACAGCACCCGCTGCAAGCCCTAGGCCTTCGTTAGCAGCTACAACGGCATCAATCTTTCCGCCGGCCTTTGTCAACTGTTGTTCGAAGATAACTCCGCCTTGGGCGTTATCCCAGTTTGGAACTGACTTGTCATCGATAAGGGTGTACTTGCCTGCATTGATGAGTGGACGGATGACCGAGTCATAGCCCTTCTTGAAAAGAGTTGCGTTGTTATCAGTAGGTGACCCGTTTAGATAGACAATGCGTGGCTTGGCGATGCCCTTGGCTTTGAGGCAATTTACGATGCCCTGTCCTTGTAGACGACCAACTGCGACGTTATCAAATGAGACGTAGTACGACTCAGAACCACCTAGTGTCAGACGGTCGTAGTCAATAGTTGGGACCCCGGCCTTCTTTGCCTTTGCCTGAACAGCGGCAGAAGTTGGTGAATCGAGGTTTACAAGAATGAGAACCTTGGCGCCCTTAGTGAGCATCTGTTCTGCAATTGTTGCGAACTTTGTCTTGTCACCGTTTGCATTTTGAATGTCAACTTTGACTCCAGCTTTAGCAAATGCAGCCTTTAGGAATGGGCGATCTGCGCCTTCCCAACGAGGTGAGGTGGCGGCATCAGGAAGAATGACACCGACAAAACCATCACTTGCAGCCGAAGCCGATGTGGTGGCGAAGCCAGTTAGAGCGATTGCCGCTGCCGCAATAACAGCGGTGAACGCGCCTCGACGTTTATTCATAGATTAATTACCTTTCGAGAAGGGGCACCCAGCCGTGACTAAAATCCGATTTTGGTCACTTGATGGATAGCGCAGGGTCCTTGCGGAATGTAGTCCGCGTCACGCTAGCTAGTCACTAGCATTAAAGGGATATATGGGACATGCCGAATAACGATCTGGTAACGGAAAATATTTTTTACAGTTATTTTTGCGGAAATCGATACCAATGAGGGGAGCGTTTACCGGGGTTTGAACTCATCACCTACCACGCTTGGACCCACCTAATCGCAAGTTAAGTCAGTCCCATCTGGTCGAATTTCCAGAGCCTTGGAAAAGAATTGGATACAGGTGTCAGTATCTCAGGTTTCACCGAGGCGCAATAGATTGGCGATGTAGGCATCTCTGTTCTTGTCGAACCAACTCGAAAGATCCAATACTGGGTATTTGAGAATTCCTTCTGTTCTCTGGGGATCTGATTCTCTTCCAGGTGGCCCTCAATTCCTAAAGGTTAGAGCACTCAATTTCTAAATGTTAGGGTTCTCAATTCCTAAAGGTTCTGATACCCTTATCAAGGACCGACAAGAAACGAGGCGGTCTCTGAATGTTCAAACGAAGACTGCTTGAAGTCATAAGGGCTCGATTTGCCGAGGAGCCAGTGATAATTCTCGAAGGCGCCCAAGCCGTGGGCAAATCCACGATCTTGCAGGCAATTTCTAAAAACCTCGATGTTTCGATAATTGATCTGGACGATCTGGCAACACGCGGTGCCGTCTCAAACGATCCTTCACATTTTGTAGAGGGAAACGAACCCGTCCTAATCGATGAATATCAAAAAGTTCCCGAAATCTTAGATGCCATAAAAGCAGAATTGAATAAGGCTACATATGCAGGGCGATATCTTTTAACGGGGTCCGTTCGATCCGAAAAATTGCCACGTGGAACCCAAGCTCTCACCGGTCGAGTACATCATCTCGTCGTTCCTCCACTCATGCAGTGTGAAATCGAAGGAAGCAAGATAGATCTACTAAGTGCGATCCTTAAGGATCCCGAAGGGCTCATAGTAAAGAAAAGATCTAAAACGGATCGACTTAACTATGCCAACAGAGTGACGACGGGTGGGTTCCCCATTGTACTGAACTCAAAGAGTCTCGGTCAGAGGAATCGCTGGCTAAAAGATTACATTAACAAAACCTTAAGCCAAGATGTTCAAGAGATAAGTAAAATTCAGCAGAAGGAATTATTGCCACGGCTACTAACACTTCTCGCCTCACAAAATGCTCAGGTTTTAAATACGGCCAAGATCTCCAGAGAGATCGAACTTAATGCAATAACAACCGATCAATATATTAAGTTGCTTGAATCACTTTTTATCGCTCAACGAATTCCAGCATGGGGCAGGAGACTCAATGCACGTTCAATTCAGAAGCCTAAAATACAGCTTCTTGACTCTGGGCTGCTTTCTCACCTAGCGAAGCTAACTCCCGAAAAAATAACCGGTAAGAGTGCTGCGGCAGCCACGGAATTTGGGCATGCTTTCGAAGCATTTGTAACAAATGAGTTTCTCAGGCTTGCGCAATTGAGGGACGATTTTATTGCGCCAGGACATTGGAGAACACATGATTCCGATGAGGTTGATTTAGTTCTCGAATTTCAAACTGGAGCGATCGTGGGAATTGAAGTTAAGGCTGGCAAAATGTTGTCTGATTCAGATTTTCGAGGACTAAGGAAACTAAAGGATTACGTAGGAACCGACTTTCATTGTGGAATTTTGGTCTATCAAGGGGAGTTTTCTTATCAACATAGGGATGGATTAATTGCATTGCCGGCTGATCGCTTATGGATTGATTAGATTTGTGCGGGAGGCGGGAGTTGAACCCGCACGTCCGAAGACACAGGTTCCTAAGACCTGCGTGTCTGCCATTTCACCACTCCCGCAAGAGCGCAGATCCGCAATAAGGATCGGCAGGGGCAAGGTTATGGCCTTTCTGGCCATCTGCCAAAAAGGCTCAGATCCGGTGCTGCTTGCAGAGAGCCTCCAGACCTCTGCAGATATCGGCCCGCCTCTGGTAACCATCTGCGACCACGGATTTCACTTTCTCCTTTGTGATCCCCACTGGAAAGACTCTCGTCATGTTAGAAGTAATTGAGAGCGCTGGTTTGGTGTTGTAAGAGTCGATTCATTCGCCAGGTCTAGTCGCGCTTATGTCGCATCATAAGGAAGATGATCAGTAAGGACGATGTGCATGTGTATTCTCATAAGTGCATTTTCAGACAAACCATGAGAGGCGGGATTTAATCCCGCCTCTCATGGTTTTTACAACTGCAGAAACGCAGGCGTAATAATTAAGTTAGAAAGTCGGATAGATGTCGATTGTTTGACCTCCGGTCCCCGTGTAGTTGGAGCCTGCAGACCACGTGGTGTCATTAATAAGTGGTTTGTATTGAAAGGTCTGGCCCGAAGGGATTCTTTCCAACTGGTATTCCCAAACATCACTCGCTGTATTTCGAGTTTCCATTCCTTGGGTCCAGCGGAACGGATCACTATCTCCACGTAGTGTTATTCGATTTCCCCAACCAACATTGTAGTGGATTCGAATTGTTGTGATTACGCGTGCAGGAGGGGTATATGACGAGACTGGAGTCCCTGGAACGTACACCTTCGCTTCGTGTTCACCCAAAGAAATAGAGATCTGTTTTCCGGTCACTCCGCCCGATTGAACCACGACCGAGTCGTTAGTATTCATGAGGTTGGTAAGAACCGTTCCCACCGCGATGGTTGATTCTGCCCGAAGTGGAATCGTGCGAGTTTGTGTGTCCCAACTGTCTGACAGGATCGTCATTGCCTCTGCACCTGTTGAATCAACGCGTCGAGAGAATCCATAAACAGTTGTATCCGTCCACATCTCTCTTTGCGTGCCAATTTGCAATGCCAGGTAAGCTTTCTTAATCACATTGAGTCTTTGAATGTGTTTGAAGATCGTTCCGGTTTCGCTGAAACTTGATAGATCTTTTCGATTATCCTTGTTCGCGATTGGTACTTCATATGGATTCATATTTCCATTATCGGCTTGCTCAGTTCCGTAGTAGATGACAGGGACGCCGCGAGCAGTCAATAAGAAAGTTAGTCCAGAACGAAGCCTTTGATAATTATCTCCGGCCCGAGCCAAGAAGCGAGCTCGATCATGATTGTCGAGGAATGTCTCTAGACGATTGGCGTTGGGATACTTGTAATCCTGAGCAAAGAGACCACTTAGATTATTTAGATTGCCATCGGTAGAGAGCGTGTCTCGCGCTGTGAAGAATGTTGGAAAATCAAGAACTCCCCATTCGTAGTTTTGATATGAGGCAACATAGTCAATGTTGCCATCGAAGATTTCGCCGAAAGTTGGAACTCCCATTGTCGTCTCAAATGACTGCAACCATGTTTGTGGAATGCTACGAGCTGCGTCAACGCGTATGCCATCAAACCCAATACCTTGAACCCAGTCTTTGTAGGTGTTCTTTAAATAGGTGTCGACAGCCGTATTGGATTGATCGAGATCATCGAGTCCTCCAAGATCGCAAACTTCCAACTGTGCTTGTGTCTCACTTCCATTGAATAGACAATCGCCTGCATGGTGGAAGAGAGAAGAATTATTTAATGGAGATGCTGGTGCATATGAAGTTGGACTATAAGTTGTGCTGGTTCCAGCTAAATAGTCAGCAGTGTGGTTTGGAACGACATCAAGAATCATTTTCAGTCCCAGAGCGTGAGCGGAATTGACTAGGTTCTGGAGGTCAGTTCGAGATCCAAAATGTTCGTTCGGTGTCGCAAAGTCGTTGGTGAAGTAGCCATGATAACTCGCTTCTAAACCATCTCGACTTAAGGGTTGTTGTTTTGAGACTGGCGATAGCCAAATCGCCGTAACACCTAGGTTCTTTATGTACTGAAGATGATTTGTTAGTCCTTGCCAGTCACCTCCGTGGTACATACCTAAATTTGAAGGGTTGTAGTCGCCATATCCAAAGTCGTCGTTAGATGTGTTCCCGTTGGAAAATCGATCAACAAGCACTTGATAGATCACGTCACCTTCGGTCAGAACTCCTGGCGAACCTGGTGCGACAAAAGCCGAGGCACGCGTTGAACCCTGTGGGAGTGCAATCGTCATTGCCAGCAGCGCAACAACGGCAATACGAACCATGAATGACTGTTTTTGAACGCTTGCAATTGAACCTGTGCGCATATTTCCTCCGCATTGTTATATGTTGACGGGAGTGGTTATTTATGTCCTTCCCTTGCTCTTACTTTTCTTGTGCTATTGCGTGCTATGAGCGTTGGTCTGAAGGCGATATCGGGAGTCGAAGCAGGGGAGTTCTGCGTTGATTCCTCCGCGGTGAGCCACGCTGCCACGTAGTCAGAAATCGCGTCGATAGGTTGGGCCACCGTTGAGAGTGAGGGGAATACCCATCGCCCCATCTCGATTCCATCAGAACCGAGAATAGATACGTCGTCGGGAACGGATATTCCCCTTGATTGGCAGTAATTCATGGCACCTATTGCGGTTAGATCACTTGCGCAAATGAGAGCGGTTATGTCGGGGTGCGATTCAAGTAATTTGCGTGCACCGACAACACCACCCTCGACACCCCAGTCGCTGTTAATTGGATGAATGACCGCATTTGGCACTGCCGCAATCATTTCCTTGATTCCAGAGAGCCGAAGATGAGATCGACTTGAAGTTGTTTCGACACCGGTGATAAAACCGATTGAGCGATGACCAAGCTCGAGAATGTGCTGAGCAGAAATTCTTCCAGCCGCCCACTCGTCATCTCCGATTGCTGGTGCGGCAAGATCGTTGGGCGCACCGTTCACAAAAAGTAACCGAGCGCCGTGTTCAAGAAGCGCCTGATAATGCGGTAAATGTTCCGCGGTGTTGGCCGCGACGGAGGAAACAAAAATCAAGTTTGTGATTTGACGGGTGTAGAACCCTTGGGCATGCTCCCGTTCTGCGCTAGCTAAGTCGCCTGTAGTGCAGAGGACAATTGCCCAACCCGCGTCTCGAGCCTTCATCTCTATTGCCTGAGTTATTTGGGTGAATATTGGGTTCAAAATATCTGGCACAAAGAGTCCAGCAAGTTTCTCAGGTTGCGATGGCTCTGGGATTGAGAAGAGCAGCTCCTTCATGGATCTTTCAACTCGTTCACGCGTCTTCGGGCTCACAATTTCCGAGTTATTCAGGACACGGGAAGCGGTAGCAACGCTCACGCCAGCGTGCGTCGCAACATCTCTCAAACTAGCCATAGGAAGAATGTATCATGTTTCAGACTCTTGACATATGTTTCATACGGGCCTACTTTTTCACTACTAGCAACTCCACCTTCAAGAAGGGAAGCCCGTGGTGAAACGAACTCAACGCAGTCTCGCCTCGATCCTAAGTTTGGCCGTTCTCGCTACGGTCTCTCTCGGCACTGGGTCGGCGATCGCCGCAAATAAGGTAGTAAAACCAGTGACAATTCAGTTCTGGAACTACTGGGATGGCGGCAATGGAAAGGCACTAAGTGCTCTTATTTCAGAATTCAATAAGAAGAATCCAGGAATCACGGTTAAACCAGTCACCTTCCCATGGGGTGATTTGCTACCTAAACTCCAGACAGCCATCGCTAGCGGCACGACTCCCGCTTTAGCGGCCACGGACATTGCGTGGATGGCTAACATGAATCAATCAGGCAAATTGGTTGATTTGGGTGCCGCGCTCGGTGGCATCAAGAAGGCTACCGGCGATATCTACCCTTCATTGCTCACCTACGGTCTGTACAAAGGCAAATTGCAGTCATTGCCAGCAAGTACAAACAACCTTTCCCTTTTCTACAACAAGGATCTGTTCCGCAAGGCTGGTCTCAATCCCAATAAACCACCAAAGACATGGGCTGAAATGCGCGCGGCCGCGATCGCAATCAGCAACCTTGGGAATGGCATTCAAGGAATGGAGATATATGTACAGCCAGGTGAAGGCTTAACATGGCAATTCCAGCCGTATCTTTGGCAGTCTGGTGCTGGTTTCTTGAACAAGACCAACACGGCCCCCACCTTTAATTCAGCAGCCGGAAGATCAGCCCTTCAATTCCTTGTAGATCTCATCAATGTTGATCGTGCAGCTACTGCTGGTCAATGGGGTGCCTTCGATAAGGGTCAGGCTGGTATGAGAATCGATGGCTCTTGGATGGTTGGCGGTTACCGTGAAAACGCTCCATTCGAATTTGGAACGGCGATGTTGCCAATTCCAGAAGGTGGTGTGCGTGCGACCAATATGGGTGGCGAGCAGATCATGGCGTTTAAGGGAAAGGCTGCTTCACAAGCCGCGGCGGTCAAGTTCATTCGTTGGTTTACCAGCGCTCCGATCCAAGCTCGCTGGGATGTTGCGACAAACTTCATGCCGATTAGCGACACCGTTGCGAACAGCACTGTGATCTTGAAGCACGTTGCTAGTGAGCCTGCACTTAAGGCCTTCATTGATCAACAGAAGTATGCTCAAGCAAGGCCTGCTATCGCATCGTATCCTGCCGTTTCAGATGCCTTCTCCAAGGCACTTGAACCTGCGTTCTATGGGAGGGTTGGCGTGGCTGAGGCATTGGCCAACGCCGATGCCGCAGTACGCAAAGCTCTAAAAAGTAATTAGGTAAAAATAGAACTGCCCTAGGCATAATGAGGTCTAGGGCAGTTCTATTCTTTTGCAACAAACCACAATTACTCTATTAAGGAGTTGACAATGCAGACTCGCCAGACGCGAACTGCCTACCTCCTAATTGCGCCAGCCCTCCTTCTTTTTATCGGATTTACTGCATACCCCTTTATTTGGAGTGCCCAAATAAGCTTTACGAGCTGGGATGGGTTAAACGCAGTCAAAAAATTCGTTGGATTCCAGAATTACATTCAACTTTTTCAAGATGCAGAGTTCAGGCAATCAATTTCTGTTACAACCATTTACACAGTCTCTGTCACTCTTATAAGTACGATTCTTGGATTTGCGATTGCCTTGATGCTGCAGCGAAGAAAAAGATCATCAGCCATTTATCGGACTATTTTCTTCTCACCTGTTGTAACTGCCCCCGTCGCTGCGGCGGTCGTCTGGCAGCTTCTCTTTGATCCATATGTTGGCATTATCGATATCGGTTTAAGGGCACTCCACCTTCCAGCTCCAAATTGGCTAAGTGACACTCGCTGGGCATTACCAGCGGTAATAATTGTTGGAATATGGAAGAGGCTTGGCTTTGCAGTAATTGTCTACGCGGCAGGGATGAGCAGCCTTCCTGTCTCTTGTTTCGAAGCAGCAGATCTTGACGGCGTTTCCGGGTGGCAAAAGATTCGCTACATGACAATTCCCCTCATGCGGCCAGTTACGACATTGGTACTCATCACGGGTTTTATTGATGCTATCCAAGTATTTGATCACATCTTTTTGCTAACTTCGGGTGGCCCAATTGGATCAACAAATGTTATGTCTCTCTTCCTGTACAACCAGGGTTTCAGGCTTTTCCGTCTGGGCTACGCATCCGCAATCGGCTGGACTCTTTTTACTGTAATTCTCGGTCTCACAGTCTTGCAGTGGCAAATTAGACGCAGAGGCGAGTCGTGAAATCCACGAAGAAGTTATTGATCAAGGTCGCAGACCACCTGACACTTATCGTAATCTCTAGCGTCGTAATTCTGCCATTTCTTTGGATGATTACCACATCACTCAAACCACCCAAGTTGGCCTTTAGTTCGCCGTATTTGATTCCAACCCATTTCTATTGGCAAAATTTCGTTAATGCATGGCAAGAAGCACCCTTTGCTCGTTACTACCTCAATTCCATAATTGTCGCTATCAGCGTCACGTTCGGCCAAGTATTCACGAGCGCCCTGGCCGCGTACGCTTTCGATAGATTTGAGTTTCCATTCAAACGATCCTTGTGGTTTACCTTGCTTGCATCAATGATGGTTCCATTGCCTTTGCTTGTGATTCCTTCATTCCAGATAATTCAAAATTTGCATTGGGCAGATAATTTGGCTGCACTGATCATCCCCCGGGCCTGGTCGGCGTTTGGAATTCTTCTACTCCGCCAGTTTATACATTCAATTCCGCGTGACTTTGATGATGCAGCAAGAATGGATGGAGCAAGCACAGTTAGAGTGATCTGGAGTGTGATCCTGCCTCTTGCGCGCCCCGCAGTCGCCACATTGGCTTTGTTTGCTTTCCTTTTCGCTTGGAACGACTTTCTTTGGCCTCTGATAGTCCTAAATACCCCTGAGAACTTTACAGTGCCACTTGGAATCGCCAATTTCTCAGGAAAATACGGAACGAGGTGGACCTTACTGATGGCGGCCACCGTGTCAGCGACAATCCCGGCTGTGATTGCGTTCTTGGCGATGCAGAAGTCCCTTATTAGAGGTTTAGCGTCGGGAGGAATCAACGAATGAGCCAAGAAATTGTGCAGTCGGCGAACCCAGATCGGCTGGACTGGTTCCGTAAAGGAACTCTCTATCAAATTTTTCCTGACCGTTTTGCAAGACAGAACCAGGATAGCGAACGTGGTTTGACTCCCTGGGGTAGTGCACCTTCACGAGAAAACTTTTTCGGTGGAAATCTCAATGGGATTTCTTCACAACTCTCCTACCTGCAAAGAATTGGAATAGCGAACCTGTATCTCAATCCGATCTTTTCTGCTCCTTCAAATCACCGTTATGACACACAAGATTATTTCAAGATAGATCCTCTGTTGGGGAGTGAAGAGGATTTCACGAATCTGGTTTCTACATCCAATGACTTAGGTGTAAGTGTCCTCCTTGATGGAGTTTTCAACCATGTTGGAGACAAGTTCGAGAATTTCTTGCGTGCGCAAGTCGGAGTAGCCTCAGACCGAGAACTATTCAACTTTGTAAGGAATTCAACTGTCTATCAGACGTGCGGGGGAGCGGACTTTCTTCCCAAGCTCAATCATGAAAATCCGCAGGTTCTAGAAATGATTGCTCAGGTCATGTCTTATTGGGACCAATATGGGATTCGTGGTTGGCGCCTTGATGTGCCTTGGAAAGTAACTCCTGAGTTCTGGCAACAACTTCGACTTTCAGTGAGAGACCTTATCTCTTCGCAGTTTTGGTTGGCTGAAGCATGGCAACAGTGGGGGTTCGCCTCCGAATTTGAGTCAGTAACTAATTACTTTGCTCGTACGCGCCTGATCGATTTCGTTGTACGTCACGATGCAGATGCAGAGGATCTCGCTATTGATATAGAGCAATGGTGCCGTCTTCGTTCTGACCCATCGCTGATTACCAATTTTGTAGGAAGTCATGACACTGCACGACTTATCAATGAATGTCGTGGTTCGCATCGAGACGCATTGATAGTTCTGATTCTTAACCAATTCTTGCCTGGGGTTCCTGCTCTCTACTACGGCGATGAAATAGGCCTTGAGGGAGGCAATGATCCTGACTGTCGCCGCACATTTCCGCAGAAATTTACGAGTCAGCAAAATCACTTCTTGGCGACCTTTGAACAGATTCTGACTTTGCGGAGAAAACATCGGTGCTTAAGCCATGGGAATTTTTCCATTGTAGAAAGTATAAATCGAACAATTATCATCAAGCGTGAGTATGAAGATTGCGCATTCAATATCGTCGTCAATGCGGGCGATCGAGTTCAACTTGTTTCTACTAACTTATCAGGAAATTTCCAATCGATCGTCGGTGAACAGGTGAGCGGGAATTCCGTGCCAAGCCATTCACTTCTCATAGAAGGAGGAATGAAATGCTCGTGCCCGAAACCATAAAGAACATGAAAGCATCTAAGTCGTCAGAGAAGCAATGGTGGAGGGACGCAGTCACCTATCAGATCTATATTCGCTCCTTCGCAGATGAAAATGGAGACGGAATCGGAGATATTAAAGGAATTATCAGCCGTCTTGACTATTTGAAAGAACTTGGTGTGGATGCGATATGGATTACTCCTTGGTATCCATCACCGCAGCACGATAATGGTTACGACGTAGCAGATTTTATGGATATTCACCATGAATATGGGACTTTAGATATTGCCCAAGAATTGATAGACGAAGTTCACCGAGCCGGGCTTCGCATCATTATTGATATGGTTCCGAACCACTCCAGCAACGAGCACCAGTGGTTCGAAGAAGCACTTAAATCGAAACCTGGCTCAGTGGAACGCAGTCGCTATCTATTTCGCGATGGCAAAGGAGAAAATGGTGAAAATCCACCTAATAATTGGCAGTCTGTATTTGGAGGACCAGCTTGGACACGGATTACCGAGGGCAATGGTGAACTTGGCCAGAGAGAAGGGACTTCCAGATGCCCCAGTCCAGGAACGTCTTGGCCAACTAGATTCGCGTGATTTCCCGTATTGGGATCAAGATGGTGTCCACGAAATCTATCGTGAATGGAGAAGACTCCTTGATTCCTATCCCGGTCAACGGATGGCGGTCTCGGAAGCGTGGGTGAATCCGCCCTCTCGATCTGCACTTTATGTGAGGCCCGATGAGTTGGCGAATACTTTTAATTTTGATTTCCTAACTATGACGTGGGAACGAGATTCGGTCAGATCGAGTATTGACCGTTCTATTGAGAGTATGGCGGAAGTGGGAGCACCGGTGACTTGGGTGCTCAGTAACCACGATGTAGTACGCGCAGTTGATCGACTTGATATGGATCTGGTTGCAGGGACAAGGCAGAGTGTTGAGGAACAACGGAATGAGCGAAGACTCTTTGACCTCGAACGGGGTAGAAGGAGGGCGCGCGCTGCAGCGATGTTAATGCTTGCACTTCCGGGAGCTGTATACCTCTATCAGGGAGAGGAACTCGGACTCCCCGAAGTCTTTGATATTCCGGTGGAAAGTCTCCAAGATCCAATTTGGCGCATGAGTGGGAACCTTGACCGCGGTCGGGACGGCTGCCGTGTTCCTATTCCTTGGAAGACATCTCAAAGTGGCGCATTTGGCTTTTCAAATAATGATTCCCTCGCTCCACACCAGTCTTGGTTGCCTCAACCTTTGGATTGGGGACGTTTTTCAGCTCAAGTCCAGGAGATTGATGGGGATTCCATGCTCAACCTATATCGAACTGCCATCCGAATTCGAAAAACGAATTCTCTTTTGAGTGATTCCTTCTTCCGTTGGGTCGAATCAAGCGATAGGCAATTCATGTTCGCCCGGAAAGAAGATGACTCTTTTCTCTGTATTGTCACATTTGATTCCAGCGAAACTGTGCCACCGTTTTATGAAGTGCTATTAAGTAGCCAAAAGATCGAGTCAGGTCTAATTCCACCAGATACGGCAGTGTGGCTACAAAGAGTTGGTTGAGCAGACCGTTTTAATTCATCACCGCATATCGGTGATTGAACTCTTAACGGTGAGTGGAGGAGACCGGACTTTCGCTCGCTAAACCGAGAAGTCTCCAATTGAACTACTCGTTGAGTTCGGAAGCGCAAGCAGTGTGCAGATTTGCTAGTGGCGAATCGATAGTGGCACGTACGATCGCACTATTTACTCGGAAGTACTCGTGAGTCAAAATGTCACGCATTCCCGCGATGTCCGCTCAGGGGATCTCTGGATGGCGCTCCATAAAGTCATCTCTAAAGGTTTTAACGGCCTCGCCAATCACTACCAAGTCGTAGAGGATGGAATCGAAGGCGGTCTTAGCCACATCCCAGTCCTCGACTTCTTCGGCCTTGACCAGCATTGATTCGGAGAAACTTATCCTTCCTATTCGCTCTACGACATCGTGCAATCTCTGTGTCTTATCTCTTGGGCTCACAACGGCACCGCTTCGGATAACGCGTTTCTGAGGACTTCTGGTTTGAGGGCGCCCACAGGGGCAACCTCAACGCGCTCTTCCAGAAGTTTTGACAGTTCCTTATTGAGTCTGCGTATTGGTAGGAGGCCTTTGGAAAGATCGAAATCAACTAAGAAATCTATGTCACTGGATTTCCTATCTTCACCGCGTGCTACCGAGCCGAACAGTCGAACGTTGCTGGCGCCGGATTTCTCCGCCATCTCTTTGATCGCCAGCTTGGCTTCCCTGACCTTACGTGCTCGCGCTCCTGACAAATTGGAAGCCGTTGCCTTCTTTATCCGTACATCTATGTCGTAGCCGCCAGCACGTACTAAGCGTAGAAGGGTCGAAGTTGAGGGTGAGGCCTTGCCATTTTCATACCTGGCCACTGCGGGTTGAGATGTGCCAGCTCGCAGTGCCATCTCTTTTTGTGTAAGCCCGGCGCGATGGCGCACGAAGGAGATAATGGCCGCGCTATTGAGTGTTTCCATAGTACTAGGCTATATCTGTACCAGTATAAAAAACAACTCTCTGACTTGGTAAAGTTTGAAACCTTTTTCTCCCGGCTATGAACTTCGCGCAGTAAGCGGCGTGGTTTCTCGACAATTAGGAGATATCTGTTCTTGATGTCTGGAGTCATGACAAT